>JAPLVT010000168.1 GCA_026396975.1 Candidatus Iainarchaeum sp. | reverse complement strand
TGCATCTTCCCCCTCTTCAACAAGCCTCTTGTACGAATACGACCTGAGAGGCTTGGACTCAGCCTCAAGGGTAACGGCCTTCTGCTCAAGAGCCTGCCGCGCGACCTCGGTCCACTTTATTTCAGGGTGCCGCCTCAGGGCACTGTGCAGCTTTTCCGAGATTGCAAGAGTCATATTAACCATCCATTCACCTTATTTAAGTAAAATAAGGTAAGTAAATAAAAACGTTTGCATTGCACTACAAAAACATCGCCAGGCGGGTTTAAATAAGCGGGCAAAAATTCGTTGGAAAACGAAACAGCAGCTTGCGCGGGGTTTTTTCACTGTTTTTTTATTTGAGCGATTTTTTTTCGCCCGTTTTTTGTTTTTGCGAGTTTTTTGTAGAATTCGTTCGCGCTCTCAATCTGCGCGTTGATGAAGGGCGCCAGCTGCTGCCGGCATTCTTTTGGGTGGGTTTTGCAGTATGCGGCCTGCCTTTCAACAGTGGCCAATCGTTCGTTTGCCTTCATGCCAATCACTTTAGCCTGAACTTTCTTATTAACCTTTTTATTCCGCTTATTTTGGCTTCGTCAATCTTTTCGGAGTAAATTATTCTCAGATGCCTTGCGTCCTCCAGGTCCTTTGGGGACTTTAACAGTTCCTCTTTGAAGGCAATGTTTGTTTCAATTGTTGAAAAGTAGAATGGGAGGCCTGCCAAAGGCAGTTTTGTCCTCTCGTTCAGCTGCTTTTCGTCCAAAGCGTCCTTCGAAAGCTTTAATTCAATCTCCGGTACAAACTGCCCTTTTTTTGCGTAGCGCAGGCTTTGGTTCTCTTTAAGGTAATCGTTGAACAGGCGCTCATGGTTTGTGCCCTGCAGGCACTCAAAGCCGGCTTTCACGGCATCGTTGTGCAGCGCCAAAAACTTTTGCGGTGAAATTTTTTCAATTATCAGGTCAATGTCCTCTGTTCCCCTTGCCCTGCCGTGGGAGATTGCGACAAAACCAGAAACAATAATGTACTTTAATTTGTTTTTTTCAACAACCTCGACAAAATCCGCTGCAAACCTGTTCAACAGGTTTTTGTCACTGACAATGCGCGCCATAATAATTAATGTGCTTCAAAACAATTTAAAACGCTTTGAAGGAGCGCGCTTCCGCTGAAAAATATTGTTTTTCGCGGGCGATAAACTTGCGGGACGGTTTTGCTGTTTTTTTATTCCAGCATTTTTTCGACTTTTTTTCTTGTTAAAAAAGGGGTTTTTTTGAGGTATCCCCGCAGCTTTTTTTTGTCGAGAGATTTTTTTATTTCGCGCAGGGCTTCTTCCGGCAGCCGCTCCCTGAAATAGGCGAAATCAATCAGGGTTTTTTCCGGGTCGCTGACCGGCAACCAAAAATCATAGTATTTTACCATGCCGAAGCCGAAGAACATTTTCCTGCTTATCCTGCGTACGACGATGTTGGCGCCCATTGAAGAGCGCAAGCCCGGCCGGACCTTTTTCGGGGTAATGATGACTGGGTTTGTTTCCTGCTCCCAGAGGTTGCGCAAAGAAAGCGCTTCCTGCAGGCCGTAGTAAAAAGGGGAAAAAGCAAAGCCGGCCAGGGCAGGGTCTGTCTGGAAAGAGTAAAATCCCCTTGCAACCCTCAAAATTTCCTTTTTTTTCAGAAGGTTGTGGACAAGCAACTTGCAGTAAGCAGGGCTGATGCCTTTTTTTGAGAGAAAAAGAAAAAGGCTTCGCTTGCTGAAAACAGGCTGCTTGGAAAAATGCTGCCTGACAGCCTAAAGATACTTCATGTGCGAGACCTCCTTTTCAGCGCCGAAACAATCTGCCCGAAAGAAGGCACTGCGCCGCTGAAAACAACAGTGCGCAAAGACTTTTCGTCAACGGGCTCGGGCGGGCTTTGCGAAAAAGAAGCCAGTTTTTTCAAAGCAGCCGAGCCAAGGCCTGCCTCGGAGGTCAGGATAAAAAGGTCGTAAGCGTCCCTGACAAGCCTCCTGTTGCCGAAAGCCGCGATTTTTTCCAGAACAAGGTCTTCAGGGGTCGGAGTGAAAACACCCATAAAACTGCCGTCGGCTCTCTCAAACTGGCGCGGCTCGAAACCAGGGGGCTTTCTGAAAGAAGCCTCAAAGCGCACCTCGACAGTGCCATTGGAAACCTTGGAAAAAACCGTGCTGCCGGTTCGTTTGAATTTAAGCAGGGAAAGCCCCCTGGAACGCAGCTCTGACGAGAAACGCTCCCGAAAATTGTTTGGGGCGGTCGGAAGGTAAAAGTCAAGGTCCTCGCTGAACCTGTTGCCCGAAAAGCACCTCCAGACAGCTGTTCCGCCGTGAAGGACAGCGTCCGGCGCGATGGAATAAACAATGTCAACTACCTCATCCTGCAGCAGGGCAATATCCATATGCAGCCGCTTCCGCAGCCGGTTCAACAAAGGAAGATGCATAAAATATAGAATGAACCAAAGGTATAAAAAAGTATTCCTTTGGTTGATTATAAGCCGCAGCCGCAAACCGCTCATGGCCACTGAACGATTTTAGAGCAGACCCCATAAACTTGCGGTGGCCTTCGCCGCGCCCGCTGCGAGCCATAAACTTGCATTTCACCAGTATCGTATTTTGTGTATTTTTGTGAACGCGAAGTAGTCGTATTCTTTGATGCTTGCGCTGTGCTTGTCTGTGAAGTTGTGGATGAATTGCTCGGCTTCCGCGCAACCCGCCTTCCGGCACCCCCACGAAATGGCCGCTGCCCACTCTATCACCCGGTCTGCGCCACTGCCATGAACGCAGCTGCGCGCTTTCCCGAATGCGTACCACTATTTATTTTTTATGCGGGGTTAGTTTACTGCGGCTTTAGGCTGAATCGTTTGGTTTTTGCTTATGGTTAGGTTTGCTGACAGAAGGCCCCCTGGGCGGGGCAGAAGGCCTAGAAAGATGCCTGGCAAACGCGCTGCTCTCCTTAGAAGACTGTTTGCTGTAAGGGACATGCTAGAAGAAAGGCCAAATCTTGTGAATGAGGCAAAGAATGCTGGAACTCTGGCGCTTTTTGAAATTCAGAAACCCGGGTCCGACCAGCAGGTAATAAAGAGAGGCATGACCGCTCTGGAAAAATGCATTGCCCATTCTGAGCGCATTCTGGCAGAGCATGAAAAAGTGAGGGCTGGATTAGGTGAAATCGGCATTCCGCTACCGCAGCTTGCTGAACTTTCTGCAATGGCCGGGGACATCTGGCCGGAGATTCGGTTAGCCAACAACACGATGAAGATGGTTTTAAGCCAGCTGAAACAGAAAAAAGGAAAATAAAGCCCACACAAATACTCTGCAAAAAAGCCAAGGTCACAACCATCGCCCCCCCACTATGAACGCTGGCACGAGCTTACCTTACTAGTACCTTATCTTGTGTATTTTTGTGAACGCGAAGTGGTTGTATTCTTTGATGTTGCCGGCGAGTTTGCTTGTGAACTTTTGTATTAATTGCTCGAGCTCTTCAACGTTCCGCGCCATTATTTCTGCTTCGAAGTCCGCGAAGCCGATGCTCTGCAGGGCAAAAATAGTGTTTGGGATGCCGGGGGCTGCGGAACAATAAAGTAGTGGTTTGAACTTAGTGTAAAGCGAATGAAAAAGCAGAGCCTTCAGATTCTAATCCTTTTGCTAATCGCGATGCTGGTGATTGCGCTGGCTTTGGCAGTGCTTTCCTTGCTTGACCCAATTTTCTTCTGGATTCTGGCAGGGCTTACAGCAATCTTTGCGTATAAGGTTCTTCCAAAAATAAGGCAACCGCAATAGAAATAGAAAATTAACGCTAAATGCTGTGGCGACAAAGCGGGAAAGCGGCTTGCGAAGCGCTGGATGAACTGCTGGGATTGCGGGACGCTGTGCTGAAAGTAAAGGGAGTGAAAAGGGTTTTTCTTGACCTGACGCCGAAACCGGCTGCGCTGATTGAATTGATGTGAAACAGCAGGTTTTGGGATACGAGCAATAAACTTGTATGGGTTTCGCGGCTGTTGTTTTTTTTGCAGGGCTGGCGCGGTTTTTGGCTATGGTTGGGGCTTTTTTATTTTGTTTTGTAGCCGAATTTCTTGTTGTATTTTTTGTGGCCCATCCATTCTAGGATGACTGCGACTATTCTGACTGCGTCGCCTTTGATTGTGTAGATTAGCCTCCAGGCGTTCGGCAAATCGTATTTCCACAAGTTGTTTATCCTGTATTTTGCAGTGTATTCCTTTGGGCAGAGCCTTTTGGCTATTTTGATTCCGGCAAAAGGGTCTTCCTTTAAGTCGCCAATAGCCCTGTCAATGGACTCGTAAAGGGTTTTGTCTTCAAACTTGCCCTGTTTTAGCATGTCAAAGGCGGTTCTTGTTGACTCTTCGATGAAAGCGACTTGCTTTATTCTTTTGTCTTCTTTCATCTGACCACTAGCTTTGGGTTCTTTAATAGTTTTCTGATTCCTTCTGGGTCCCAAATCCAGATTATTGCGCCGTCTTTGTCTACGCGAATCTTGCCCGAATACTCAAGGTAATCTATAATCAGGTTGAATGTCTGGTACATGATTTTTTTCGGCAGGCTTCTCAGGAGCTCTGCTTTTGTGGGGTATTCTTTGGCCTTTTGAATTGCCTCTTCAACCATAAGGACTGTGTCCAACCGCGGGTATCTAAGAATGTTCTTGGGCGCAAAAACTGTTTCAGTTCTAACCATCTTCCACCACTATATCAATTGATATAGTATGTTTATTTAAATTTTTGCCTCCGGTTTTGGGTGAGTTCCGCGCCTTTGCATGCAAGAGACAGGCATGAGCGGCTTTAAATAGGCCGTTTTCTTTTCGTCGAAAAGCGAAGGGAAAGGCTTGCGCCTTTGTTTTTTCGCGGGCAGTAAACTTGCATGGATTTTTTGCTGCCATGCAATGGATAAAAGAGGGGTTTTACAGCACTTCCGCGTTTTTCATTCCTTTGAAGTGCTTGTCGAGGGTTTTTATTTCCGCGTTGTTCAGTTCCGCTGTCGCGAGGATTATTGAGTCTGCCATTGACAGGCCTGAAAGAATGCTTTTTTCCGCGGCATGGACAGCTGTTCTTTCGTCCAGCGCGATTATTTCTGTCAAATCGATTATGTGGGCGATTGCGGTGTTTGCCCTTTGCTCGTCAAGGCCTTTCTTTATTCTCTTGTATACCTCAAAAAGAACAATGGAGGGCGTCTTGAAGCGATTTTTGCTTGCCTGACTGATTATTTTTCCGGCTCTCCCGGCTTTCGGGCCGCCTGAAAAAAACTCAATCCAGACGCTGCTGTCAACCAAAACGTTCACTTTCATCCCTCAAACCCTTTTGCGAAACGCCCCTGGCAATCCCAATCGCGGACTTGACGTCGCCGATCCTGACCAGCTCGACGCTGTTTCCCTTCTCAATAAGGACAAGGCGCTGGCCAGCCTTAAGCCCGAGGCCTTCCCTCGTCTTCTTCGGGATAACAATCTGGAACTTTTCCGACAAAACAACAGTTTCCATAAAAAGCCACCTGAAGAAACTATGGAATGAACAATATTTAAATCTTACTTTTAACCAATCGATAATTAAAATGTAAGCCATAATCCCGCCCCTAAAAGCTTTGGCACAGGTAATACGGCTTGGCAGAATAAAAACGATTCGAAAGAGCGCGCTTCCGCTGACGGATCCGGCTATAAACTAGCATGGGGGTTGCGGCGGCTGGTGCCGCGCGGCGCGTGGATTGCGTTTTGGGTTGGTTGCGGGGAACGTTTTTGCCGGCTTTTTATTTTCTGACGTAGACTGTTGTGGAGCCGTAGAGGTTCTCAAACAAAAAGAGCGAGTTTCCTTTTATTTCAAAGGTGAAAACATAGAAGCCGAGAATGCTGTTTGTCGCGAGAGTGTTGCCGCTGACGCTGTAAATTCCGCGGGTGAAAAAATTGCCCGAAAGATAGGAATCATACGTGCCGTCCGCATTGAAGATAACTGTTTCGTCCATTCCCGCGTTGTACCAGCCGCCGAGAAGGGAATTTGCTACTGGGGCAACAGGGATTGTTGTGCCGGCTTTTGCGAATTCAAGCTTTGCGCCGTCAGGGTCAGTCAGCGAAAGCGAGTCCCCCAAGGCAACGTAGGAATAATCTGTTGTTTTTCCGCCGCTTGTGAGGCTGAGCGTGCCGTTGCTTGTAGAAAAATCCCCTGCGAGGATTTTGCCGCTTATTTCCCAGGAATAACCGCCGCTTTCCAGGAATTCGATGTTCCCGAGCGAGTTTTCCCATTTTCC
>JAPLVT010000021.1 GCA_026396975.1 Candidatus Iainarchaeum sp. | reverse complement strand
ATAAACTACAATTTGTTCAGCAGGGCTGTTTACAGCGAGCAGAATGAAATAGACTTTTTCCTGCGGCTTAGTCCGAGGGATAGGGGCCAGCGCTTTGACGAGCTGCTTGACCTAAAGCGCTATGAGACAGTCAGGGCGAACGCCGTCTATGTTGCTAACAAGCTCAAGGACACGGCAAAATACAGGGCCGGCTTCCTTGCGAAGCAGCGCGCAGCGCTGAAGCCGGGTGAAGAGGAATCATTGCAGAAAAGGATTGAGGATAAGGAAAAAGAGAACGCCGAGTGGCACAAAAAAATCCCTGAGAAAGAGAAAGAATTGCGGCTGTTGCAGGAAGAGGTTGCGGCAATTGAGAAAAAAGAGGAGGAATTCAATCTTTTGCGGGATTTGCAGGCAAAAACAACCGGCAGGATTGAGGAACTGCGGGAAGCAGTGCGGGAAACAACCAAGGAAGCGAAAGGCAGGTCGCCCGCAGAACTGCTGAAAGAAAAAAAGCGCGTTGCGGAGGAACTGCAGGCGAAAGAAAAAGAGCTGCGCGAACTTGAGGAAAAGCTCGATTGCGCGCGGAAGGCGGCCGGCGATAGCGAGAAATCCGCAGCTGTCAACGAGAGAAAGATGCGCGAACTGCAGCAGCACCTGCTGCAGTTGAAGGGGCTTAAGGCGGCCTGCCCTGTCTGCAAAAGGAAGCTTGAGGAGCGCACGAAAGAAGAGCTTGTGCGGGAGAACAGCGCGGAGCAGAAAAAAACCAGCGCGGAAAACGAGGTGCTTGAAAAGAGCGCGGGGGAAGCGCGGAAGAAAGTGCAGCAGGCGGAAGCCGCGATCAGGAAGGCGAGGGAAGAAAAGGAACAGTGCAGGGAGCGCGAAATAGAGCTGCTGCACATCGGCAAAAAGCTTGAGGCTCTTGCGGAAAAGGAAAAGCAGTTGAAGCAGCTCGAAGAGGAGAACTGCAAGCTCGGGAAGGAGATTGAAAAAAGCGGCTTCGACGAAAAGCACCTCAGGGCAAAAAGAAACGCGCTTGCGGAGGAAAAAGCCGGCATTGAAATCATGCGCAGAAACATCTCAGCGAATGAGGAGGTTGCCGCAGGGCTTAGGGAGCGGCTGCAGCAGATGGAAAAAGCAAGGGAACAATTGCGGCTGCTTGAGGAGAAAATAAAGCGGATAGAGCAAAACGCAGAGAAAATGAGCCTGTTCATCAACAGCCTGCTATCCGCGCAAAGCCAGCTGCGGCAGATGCTGGTTGAAACCATAAACAGGGCGATGGACAGCGCATGGCGGATGCTCTATCCATATGAAGATTTTGTGAGCGCGAAAATGGATGTGGAAGAGGGAAGCTACGAGCTGAAGGCAAAAACAAGAAACGGCAAATGGGTGAGAGTGGAGGGCATACTGAGCGGTGGCGAGAGAAGCGCCGCGGCGATTTGCATCAGGATAGCGTTCTCGCTTGTGCTAACGCAGAACCTCAGCTGGCTGATCCTTGACGAGCCGACCCACAACCTTGACGGCCGGGCTGTTGCAGCGCTGAGCGGAATGATGCAGAACAGCCTGCCCGGAATGGTTGAGCAGATTTTTGTAATAACCCACGACGAGCAGATGAAAAAAGCAGCCACTGCCTCGCTGTACGCCCTGGAAAGGGACAAAAACAACGATGCTGCGACAAGGCCTGTGCAGCTGCCGTTAGAGGCATAAAAAGCGCGAATTGAGGGGCGCGCCAATTAAAAACAGCTTTTGCGGAACAAAAGCAGGGTTAGAACCAGAAACTGCGCTGGAAAAAAAATTGCCTGCTCAGCCGCCCTCGGATAGATGGGGCGCTTCCCCCGCAACCTGCGGGGCTGCTTCCTGCGCTTCCTGCACAACAGGCTTGGCTGCGGCCTCTTTCTTTTTGTTCATTGTCCTTGTTATAAAGCCCGCTACCATGTTCCTGTCGAACTTGCTGAAAGGCAGGTCAAGCTGGTTTACTATTTCCTTGTTCTTTTCGAAATCCCCGCTGAATTTGTCGGGAAAACGCAGCAATAACACTTCGGCGCGCATCTTTATTGACTTTGGAACAGCCTTTCCCATCGGAACACCTAAAAAGGGACCCTCTCTATGTTTCCGTTCGGATAGCGCCTGAGCACTGTCAGCGGCAATACCTTGCCCAGCAGTTCGCTCTTCGCAACCGAATAGGGCGTTGCCGAGGCTTCCGCCTTAATCAGCGGCGGAGCGCCAAGCGACAGCTGAAGCGCCCTTGCGCTGATCAACCGCGCCCTTTCAAACCTCGTAATCCCCATAAAAGATCGGAAAAATAGGTTAAGTTAATACTACTAAGACTGGGAGGCAATATTTAAAAATCTTGCCTGCCATTGCCCGTGCCGCTTTATCTTGGCTTGGATAACAGCGGGTGCTTTCAGCGCATTGCTGAACTCGCCAATTAGCGTTAACGGCTTGTCTGTCCTCACGAAAACTCCCTGCCAGCCATGCAAAACCCGGCTGTTGCTTTTCTCCGCAAGAGACTGCAGCGAGTTCAGGACATTTGCCTGCACTGCCGCAACGCTGTCCGCAAGCTGCTTGCGGTAGAAAGCGCTGCCCGCGGAAAGCAGGTGAGGCACTACCATCGAAAGAAGGCCGCTGTACACCCCAAGCAGGCTCTGCTGGAAAAGATAATCCGGCATGCCGCTCACAAGCGATGGGCCGAGTACGCCGTGCTCGATTAAAGAGGCGCGGCGCAATTCCTCAAGGCTTTTTTCAGCGGAATCGACTTTTGAATGAAGCGCGAAAATCTGCCTGCTTAGGGCGCTTTCCCTGCGCCTGCAGAACCAGTGGGTTTCGCGCAGCGAAACAATTCTTGCATGGCCGCCCCTCTCCAGCTGCACTGCGTCCATCAATGGCACCTCAATTTCATGGTTCCTGTAGAACGGCCCGACCGGCAGGCCCGCAAGGCAGAAATCATGCATCCTCCTCAGCCTGTTCTCCCTTGTCGCGGGGTTGTTCTTGTGGAACTCTTCCGCGAACGCGCCTGAAAGCGACTGGAAATAGAATGCCTCGCGCTCTATCCGCACTAGCGCCGTGCTGTTTGGGAGAATATTGCCCGCGCCAATGCCGTCGGGCTTGCAGCAATCGCAGTCAATGCTGTCAAAGCCGATGTTGAAAAGCGGTTTTGTCAGCAGTGTCGGCCATACCGCACTGAGGTCTAGTTCTATCAGGTTTTCAGCAGGCAGAACGCCGGCGTTTTTTGCCGGCGCTTCTTTTTCGCTTTTTTTCTGCCTGTTGAAACCGAGGGAACAGAACATGTTTTCGAAAAGCGCTTCGGCCTGCAGCCCCCTTGTGGGTGGCAGGGAATCAAACGGCATTGCAAGCGCGTTGCTAAGCGCAACTGTCTCGGAAATCCTTTCGGCCTGCTGCGCATCGGATTCCGCAAGCTGCCGCACTGTTTCATTCAGCGGCTCGCTGAAAAAAGGCAGCTGAACTTTCGGCATTTCCTGCGGGGAAAGCTTTTGCGGCAGCCCATCCTCATTGAATTGGAAGCAGTCGAAATAGCTCCAGCCCTGCTGCAGCAAAAACTGCCTTTCCGGCTGCAGAACAACAGGGATAAAGTTTATCGAAGTAAACAGCAGGTTTGCGAGGCAATTGAGGTCTTTGAAAGTCGAGGCGCTAACTTTGAAAGCATGCTCTTCCTCTACTACCTTGAACTTCTGCTTGTCATAAGATGAAAGGACCTCGCCAAGCAGTTGCCCGTCGACGGCTTTTTTATCGACAAAAAAATAAGGGAAAAAAGGTGCCCGCAAAGTTCTCTTAATGTTAAGTTGAGAGAAACTAACGATGGCCGCCCTTTTTTCCTCTAAATATTGCGCGGCAGTCAGCCAGTACTGTTGGGAGTACATAAACTGGAAGGAAAAGTGTTTCAGGCGCTTTTAAATCGCCAGGCAGGAGAGCGGGCTTCCGCTAAAAGGCGCATTAGGGGGGGGGGCTTCCGCTGAACTGCCTAAAAAAATAAATTGCGGGTTTAGAGCAGCTCTTCTGTTTCTTTCTCGCCCTTTTCCTTTCCTTCCTCAAAGTCAAGGGCGGCTTTTTCAAGCGGAATCTCGTGCCTGCTTTCCGCGCTTCTCCTCTTCCGGACCTTGAAAAAAAGCGGGAAGCGCGTTGCCTCGCCCACGATAAGCGCCTCTCCAACTCTCAACGAGGTAATCATGTCGATGCTCTTGCTGTCCAAGCCTTCAGAACTCTCACCAATGTGCTTGAGGTCATAGGGATTCGTGATGCGCAAAATAATGTGGGTGTTGGCCTGTGACAATGTGGTCGTGTCAAGCTGCACGGGTCTCTGGCTCACAAGGCAGAGGCAGGCGCCGAACTTTCTCCCTTCGCGCGCGATTGTTCTTATAATGCCCCTTGAGATCGCTGTTTCTTCCTTTGCCCATTGGGGGCAGTTGCCGGTTATAAAAACTTTGCCATTCCTGCGCGCTACGAAAGCCCCGTTCTTAATTGTTATGTCCCAGACTTTTCCAGAAAAATATTCTTTTGCTATTTTTCGAACATATGCAAACTTCCGTTTGAAAGAAACTAATACCTTGAGTTGATTATTAAAAGGAACAAACTTGATAACAGCCGATAAACCAAGGCGAATGCACAACTCTTGGAAATCATCGGCTATTCCCCTGTCTTTCCCTGCATAAAATGTAACATATTTGTGCCCGTTTTTACTATGTTGCACATTTCCATCCCCCTGAACAAGGGCGTTGAACATGACCAGCAATTGGCTACGTGACGCATTTTCTAAAAATTGTCTAGGAATCCTGTGGGGCACATTACCGAGCCACGGCTTAATCTCATCTGTTGCATCTTTTCCTAAATAGAAAATAAACTCCTTCGAGCGGGAAATTTCTCGCCCATTGCAGGTGCCACTTGGTCTCGTACGCGAATGAATTCTTGCACCCGGGAAACGACGTGCTACAACACCATGCATTTCCTCCAATATTTTACCTTTTGCCACTGACTGTGATATCTCATAGTAAAACTGTCGTCTATTATTGCAAAAGCGCAACGTCCCGTCTGTTATTATCCAACCAAGTATTTTTATTAAATCGCGGTCTATATTGCAATCCGCTTTTGACCTGCATTTAGCCGCAACTGGGATTTTAAACCCGCTCGGCAAATCTTTTGCAGGAACAAAATCCAGGCCGCCCCATTTCCATTTTCTATTCCATCCAGTTGTTCTTCTATCACATAGAACACGGTGGTCATAGGTCACAAGGGAGTCAACGCTGTCTTCATTAAACAGCTTAACTAACTCACCAGCATGATTTCTCATAATTATTCGTTTTATCGGTGCTGGCATAAGCTTGTTACTTTTTATGTCATAAGAGAATGCTAAGTCACCCTTTTTCAACATACTGTATTTTTTCCACCCCTCAACGGTTAGAATATCAGTATCTTCGCTTAGGCAGAACTGGTGCGCTTCCTCGAGCACAAGCAGGAAAGGCGGAACTGTCTTGTTCCTGCGCTCGTAAAACAAGCGCTGCGCGAAATAACTCACAATAACCTGCTTTTTGCGCAGGTCAATCAAATCGCTCAAGTCAATCACAGTGAGGCCGCCGGGCTTTATGAGGTCGCTCACGCTCGGCTCGTCTGTTTTCCCGAACAACCGCATCGCCCTCAAATCGTCGACCCACGCGAGCAGCGTTCCCCGGGTGTTGTCCTTTATCTCGCTGTCCCTCATAGCAGCGTCCCTCAAATCGTTCAGGTCAAATGGGCCCATCCCCCTGCGCATTTCCTCGCGCAGTTTTGTTATTATTCTGGCAAGGTCGCGCTTTTGCGTGCTGCTC
This sequence comes from Candidatus Iainarchaeum sp., assembly GCA_026396975.1. Taxonomy (GTDB): domain Archaea; phylum Iainarchaeota; class Iainarchaeia; order Iainarchaeales; genus JAPLVT01. The sequence goes on along the minus strand of JAPLVT010000021.1, from coordinate 2,957 downwards.
AGGCCCGGGATAATTCCCGCGATGAGGCCGACGCTCAGCTTTGGCACTCCGATCTGGATGTCGCCTGCGCGCACAAGCTTTGTTTTAGCACTGTAGTCCTTGTGCTTATCGCCGCTCACTGGCTCTGCAAAGCTGTTGTACTCGCCGTGCGGGTCAAGGACAACTATTGCAATTCTCCCGCTTTGCTTTTTCCTGTCAAGCAATTCCTCGAGAAGAACCGACACCAGGTAAGATTTTCCCGCGCCGCTGAGGGCAAGGATCGCAAGGTGCTTTTTCAGCAGCGAGGAAAGGTTCAGCATTACCGGCACTTCGTGCCTTTCTATCACGCCAAGGTGCAGGCCTGCTTCCTTGTCGAAGTTCAGGAATTTTTCCAGCGACGCCGCGGCAGCAATCTTTACCCGCGCGCCCGGGCTTGGGGGAAAAGTCGGCCGCTTGGTGGAGCCGTCATTGGCAAAAATCCCGAGCGGCCGGGTTTTCGCCACAAGGTATTCCCATTCCGTTGTGGGGAACTGCTCGCTCAGGGCGCTGCCACTGCTCTCGAACTCCTTCACGCTGTCGGCTCTCTCAAAATACCTGTTTGTCTTGACAACATCGTTCACAAGGCATATCATTGTGCCCTCGCCGCACGGGATTTCCACGAACTGCCCCCTGTGCACAACGCCCTTGTTCACGACAAAATCAACAGAGCTTGGGGAGGGCGACTCGCTGGTTGAGATTACTGTTCCAATCTCTTTTTTTTCATCCATCAAAGCGCCCCCTTTCTATTACCTCATCTGCCAAAACGCGTCTTTATCCAGGCAAATATGCCTCTTCCACTTTTGGCCGTACTACTCCTTATCCTCATTCGAGAAACACCCCTCTTACGCTTTCCTTTTGCCCCGCCAACATTCTTCGTAAAAACAATTCCTTGCGCATTTATTTGGTGAATAGTAATATTGAACCTCTTAGCAAGCTGAGGAAGTCTTTTCTCAGCTTCTGCCAGAGGCGTGCTAACAACTCCAATTCCGCCAGGTTTCAAAACAGACACTATTTGAAAAAGAGCCTTTTCGGGCAAGGGAGAACTATGCGCTCCACCAGTTGATGACACAACCAAATGAAAACGACCTTTGCCAAACTCTTCAACAATCCCAATTACATTAACTTCTCTATCTGCTTGAGTCCAGCTCCTGATATCAGTCCTAGTGACGTTCATGTTGCCGGCAAATTCCTTGGACACTAATTGATTTCCAAAATCGCTCCTGCCTGCCCCCTCGTCTAACACCTCAAGCCTTTGGTTTGGAAATCTCCCTCTAAGTCTTTCAACAACTTCTTTGAATTTAACTCTGTGAAGCCCTTCAATTTGAGCAAGATTCCTCTGATCCCGCAGCTTGGCACCGAGCACGCCAGACAAAAAAAGCTCACTTTGGTATAGCTCTCGTGCCTGCTTGGCTATCTCTAAGCGTTCCGCGTGGGAAATGCTTGCGAAAGAAACATTCTTCCTCCGCCTCTTCTGCCCCTGCCTTATCCACATCCGCCTTTTTTTCGGGTTCAAGAGAATCACTTCTTTCTGCCTATTTTCTTCTCCCCGGTTTTCTTTCTCTTCAGGGCCCTTAATTTTTTAATGAACCCAATATTCCCCCGCAGCGCGATTCCCTGATAGCCGCACTTCACGCATTTGTGCTGGTCTCCTGTCTGGCCGCCCACAAGCCAGTGCACGTCAGCCGAGCCGCATGAGGGGCAGACCAAAAATTTCTTCGACTTGGCTTTCCTTTTCTTTTTCATTGCTTACGCCCCCGCACTTTAAAACGGCCTGTTGTCCCTCCGCATCCTCAACCTAAATGATTTGCCCAATTTGTTCAAAATCTTATCGTAAACAATCTCAATCTCCTGCGGCGTCAGCCTGGCGTGAAAATCCGCCTCGATAAGCACCGCAGGAAAAGCGTATTCCCTGTGCATGCAGCTCTGGGCAAAAACAATGCCCGCGATTTCATCGGCATGCTTCGTCAGGCTGCCGTCCGCGCCGCCGCCTGTGTGCAGGAACTCCACTCTCACAGGCCTGTCGAATTCAACCGGCTTCAGGTAAAAGGCATGCACTGCCTTCGCCCAGCGCTCCTCGAAATCCATAAGAATCGGGTGCTCTTTGATGCTGCCGGTATAACTGAAAGCAAACGAGCGCTCGCCGGATTTCAACAGGTAATCGAGGATTACGGCGTCATAGCAGTCGTCCAATTGCCCGCAAAGAGAGCGCCTCTCGGCGAGAACTCTCTCCTGCAATATTTTTCTGAAGCGCGAGCCCCTGCTGTCCTCAACGCAGGCAACCAGCTCGCAGCCCTTTTTTTCCGCGAGCGCGTAAAGAGATTGAAACTCCTCAAGCAACTTGTGGTAGGCGCTTTTGATTTTGCTGTCCTTGCGCGGCTTGTCGGCGTACTGCGGCACAATGCTGCCGTCCAAAAAGCAATATCGCGGCGAGAAGCGCGCTATGAGCTCCTTTGCTGTTCCGACTTCCTTTAACAGTCGCTGGATGCTCTTGCTGCACAAGAACTCGTCAAACTCAAGAGAAGCGCTGCCGATATGCGGTTCGGGAAAAGAATACGCCACCGGATGGTAGTGCGCAGCGGAAACCTTGCCGCGCTTGTATTCGAAAACCACTCCAACCGAACGGATAAGAGTGAGGTCAAGCGCAAGGAGGTCTTTTCCTATGAAGCCGCTGTCCACGCCCGCAATGCTGCAATCCAGCTCGGATTTTTTAACCGTGGAAACCAATGTTTCCTCGAGAATATCGCCGCTGTTCAGCGAGCGCAGGCTGAGCCTCGCGAGCGGCAGCAGCTGCTTCGCAATCATCCTGCGCTTGCCGTCAACCTCCGTGAGGTTGCTCACGGCCTCGTTTATCACCTGGTGCAGCTGCATGCAGTAGAATAAAGCGGAAAAGTTGTTTAAAAACGCTTGCGGAAGAGCGGGCTTCCGCTTAAAGCAGATTA
>JAPLVT010000159.1 GCA_026396975.1 Candidatus Iainarchaeum sp. | reverse complement strand
AGCATTATTGCTTTCAACCAGCCTGCTCAGGTGGAACACGTCGTAGATGTCCCTCACGAACCGCCTGCTCTTATAGGCGTTTATCTTCTCCAGCACCAATTCTTCCGGCGTAAGCGCGAGGACGTCCGCAATTGTGCCGTTTACCCTTTCGTATGCCCTAACTGCCCCTTTTTTGCGGCTTGAAAAATTCAGTTCAACCCTTACTTCAGCGTTTTCATTTGATATCTTTGTGAAAACAAGGTTTTGCGTTTTTTTAAATTTCAATACCCTTAAGCCCCTCAGCCTTGTTTTTTGCAGGAATCTCTCCTGAAAGCCCTTCTGCACGGGCGCATAGAAGTCGAGGTCTTCGCTGAACCTGTTGCCGCTGTAGCACCTCCAAATTGCTGTGCCGCCGTGCAGCACTGCTGAATTGTCAAGCTCGTACACTACATCAACCAGCTCGTCCTGCAGCTGGCCCACCTCCACCTGCTGCCTCTTCCGCAGCCTCTTCTCGAGCGGGATAATCATAAAACAGTAAGGTAACGAAACTTATAAAATACTATAAGTGTGGTTATCCGACATACGGGGGCCTTTGCCGCCCCGGCTGCCGCGGGGCGCATGCCGTGCGCTTTTTTTCCTTTTAAATTCCTATTGCTGCTAATTCTTTTTTTGTTATGCTGCTGGATGCGTTGCTTTTGGTTTTTTCTTTCGCGCTTCTCGGCGCTGGCCTGAAGGTTGTTGACCTTTCTTTTGACGAGCGCTTGTTCAGCAGGCGCATTGCCCTACTGCTGGCGGTTCCCGGCGCGCTGCTGTTCGCTTTCACTCTGCTTGCGGATGCGCAGAGTGCCACTTTGCTCATGGCTGTGCTGGTTTCATGCCTTTTGACGAGAAAAGTGGATAATGTTGCTTTTTTTGCGGGCGCTGCAATTGTCGTTGCGCTTTCTTTTTTGCTGAACGCTTTCTCGCTGCTGCTGTTTCTGCCGCTTGCTGCTCTTGTGGTTGCAGGGATTTTTGACGAGCTTGGGAACAATTTTGCTGACAAAAGGAAAGTGCGCGGTGCGGCTGGTTTTCTCCTGCAGCAGAGGTTTTTCATGAAAATCTGCGCTTTCGCACTGCTGCTTGCGGGTTTGCTGGATTTGCTGCATTTTGCGGCATTCATCTGCTTTGATGCCGGCTATGCTGCGGTTGAGGCTGCCCTAAATAAAAAGAGGTAATCGGCTGCCCTGCTGCGCCGGAAGCGCCTATTTTTTAAATATTACTTCGTATTACTTTGTAGTATGGAGAATGTTTCGTTGAAGTTGAATAGTGAGCTTGCGCGTGAATTGGAGCGCTGTATGGGTGCGGCGCATTACAGCACGAAAACCGAGTTTATTCGGGAAGCGATTAGGGAAAAGCTTGCCAAGGTGCGGGAAGAAAGTGCAAAAGAGAAGGCTTGGGGGAAGCTTTTCGCGATGAGGGGCGCTTTCAAGGGGAAGGGAAAGTTTGAGACTGACGAGGAATGGCATAATTGGAGGAGCAATGTTTTCAGCAAGCAGCTTGAAAAAGAATTGTCAAAGAAGTATGGTTTGAAACTTTAAAGCAGTTCTTCTGGCGCGCAGACCTCAATAAACCCGATTTCCCTGAAATGCCCGTCCCTTGTTACCAACACTGCGCCTTCGTCTCTTGCAATTATTGCGTGGAGCGCGTCAGCCAGCGGGATATTGTGCCTCGGTTCCCTTGCCATTTTAGCGGCTTCGCGGAACTGTTTTTCCGTGTGGTTTACCCTGATAATCAAATCAGAGAATTCTGAGATAATAATTTGAACGCTCTCTTTCGGCAGCCCGCCTTCTAACTCGCTTATTATAATGTCAGAAACAATTATTGTATCCTTGTTTTGCCTGCATTTCTTCAAGAACTGGAATCCAAATTCGCCGAGCGGTTTTATTCTGTCGCCCCTTTCCTCAAAATAGTCGCGCCAAACCGAGGTGTCAACGTAGCAGCGCATGCGCTTTTTCACTCGCATGCGATTAGTTCGGCTATTTTTTGCAGTTCGGGTTTTTTGTACAGGCAGCCTTCTTTTTCAACAAGCTGTTCTTTTGCGAGAGAGCGCATTATTTTCTGCAGTTCGCTGTTGTGGATTCTTGTGCTGCCGCTGATTTCTTCTAGCGACAGGTAGCTTTGTTTTTCCCTCATCAGGCATAGCATTGCGCTCATCTGCTGTGGCGAGGCTTTGGGCACTTTGCGCTTGAGCAAGCGCAGGCACGCGAGTTCAACAATTGTCAGTTCGCTCACCCACGGCCACCGCCGTTGTTTTTGCGGAATTGGCGTGCGTGCACGGCTGCTTTTGTTTTCCCCAACCCAAACCCCTTCGTTGAAAAAAGAAGCGCGCGGCACGGGCGTTGCCGCCAGGCGTGCCGCGCGCTCCGAGCAGGCCCACCAAACTTGCGTTTGGTTAAAGCCGTTATTACACGCGGTCAAGGGAATTAATATAGCTGCGGTTGATTTTTGTTCAACCAAAAAGTTGATTCTGTATGGGGTGGCCTTTGGCGCATTTCAAGCAGGGCGGAAAGTAGTTTTTTTTTGCTTTTCAACCTTTTATCCCGAATTCGCATTTGTTGCTGTATGTTTCCCTGCCGTACTTGTCCTTTGCATAGATGCGCGCGAATATTGTTTTTGAGGGGTTTTTTGTGGTGTATGCTTTGATTGTGTTGTAGTGTGCTTTTATTTCTGTTGGGCTTTTGTTGTCGGAGATTTGTGTGAATGTTTTTGCCTTGAAGTTTTGGTCGTAGCCTACTTGTAGATAGAAGGCGCTGTAATCCCCC
>JAPLVT010000085.1 GCA_026396975.1 Candidatus Iainarchaeum sp. | reverse complement strand
TGGGAGCAGTTATTATTGCAGCACAAAAATTAAAATAGACTCTTTATTCCGAAAGCAAACCGCCCTGAGCGGAGCGACTTCGGTTTCCATACCGAACGTTTTTACGTTCCAGCGCGTTTTTTCTGCGCAAATGAATTTTTTCAGCGGGTTTGGCATTAAATCTTTCCCGCCGGCCTTTAAACCACGCTTAGGGAAGGTTGACCTTGTAAATCAATGGATTTACGAGGCTCCATGGAAACCAATTGGTTTCCGTGGCGCCTTAAAAACCAGTTGGTTTTTGAGGCATCGGGAAGCCGTGCTTCCCAATGTCGGAAAGCACGGCTTTCCAACGTCGCAAACCTGCGGGTCGTTGAAAAACCCCTGGTTTTTCGACGCGTCAGAAATCCAATGGATTTCTAACGTTGCAAGGAATCACGCCGCCGCTACCGGCGAATACAAGCGTTCGGGAAAAAGCTGAAAAAACGCCTGCGGCGGCAAAAAATCACACTAAGGAAAGATTGAAACCACGCCGCCGCCATTAAAAGCGCCAACGCACAGGAAAACACCTAAAAAAGCGCCTGCGGCGGCGTAGCGATAGCATTTAAAAGAATGTTTGTGAGGAAATTATGATAATTTATATTATTTAAACAGAACAGAATTGAGGGGTGTGTTTTTTAGATGGCTTTTTTGGACAAAGTTCTGAAGAAGAAGGGCGGAATTGACGTCGACGAGTTCCTGAACACTCTTGACACGCAGGATGAGACGCTTTACGAGGACGCAGAGGCTTTCGTGAAGCCAATAATGCTGGCAACAGACGCTGACGCTGATCTCGTGGTCAACGAGGCGAAATCAGGCAACATCGTTCTGGTGAACATCGCTGATTTGAGCAAGAGGAACGCGATAAAGCTTCGCGAGCTGGTCAGCAAAATCAAGGAAGGAATTGACCTTATCGACGGCGATATCGCGAGAATCAGCCAGGACAAGGTAATAGTAACGCCGAGCAAGGTAAAAATTATTAAAAGGAAAGAGGCCCAATAATAGCGGTTACAATGCCTACAACAGGACCTCTTTTCCCTGTTTCGTTTTCTAAAGGGCAAGCCAGCGAGCTTGTCCAGAAGCTTTTGCGCAGGAAAAACTGGCGCAAGTTCGAAACCAAGTCATTGCGCCTTGTGCTTTCCCCTTTCTACTTTTTTTATTATGATGCCGCGCTGGAAGAGACCAGGGAAGGCAGGGTTATAGTAAAAGAAACAAAGAGGGGCAGGGCTGCTCTTGACGCTGCAACAGGCGAGCTGAACGCGCAGGTTATGGAGTCAGTTGAAAGCATTGTGGAGCCAGTGAACACGCTGCCCGAGGGCATTGAAGCCGAGACAAAAAAACCGCTTTTCAGCGGCAATGAAGCCGAAAAAATTGCTTCGCTAAAAACAGCCGGGCTGCTGCAGGTCGGCTGGGAAGACGTTGTGCTGAGCGATTTCAAAATGGTTTATTACCCGATTTGGATTGCAACGGTCGGCGTAGGGGGCGAAGAGCATACGCTGCGCATCAGCGGCGTCAGCGGCGAGCTACTGGAAGAGGAAAAACTGCCGACACGGCAGAAGAGCGTCAGCGAGATTACAAAAGAAACACTGCAAGAGCTGCGCGAGCCGAAAGCATGGTTGCACTACAGCAAGGAAGTCGGCGCAACCACTGCCAAGCACCTTGGGGGCGGGAAAAAAGCGGAAAGCAGTGGCGAAGCGCAGGCAGCCGGCGGCGAGAAAGAAACAGGCAGCATGCACCTGCCATCATTCATCAGCAAGCGCGATGCCGTGCTGGCAATAATGCTTCTGGCGCTGTTGGTGATAATTGTTATCGCCTTAAGGTAAAAGGCAAAAGGCTATTTTTGGAAAAGCTGCAGCGGGCTGTTAACAACAATCCTGTTTATTCCCCTGCGCAGCAATTGCTCTTCGCTTGGCAGCCGCTGGTTTTTTGCAAAAACAGTGTTGCCGAAAAGGAAAAGCGTTCCCATTCCTGGGCTGCTTAGCGTGAATTGGTAGCGCTGGCATTCCCTGCCGCAGGGGAAGATGCCCATTTTGTTGTAGAAAGAAATGTTGTCGCAGTTGGCGCTCAAGCAGAGGCGGGTTGTTGCCACAAAAGTGAATGGCGCATAAAGCGATCCCCTCAGCCTGCTCCCGCTAAGGTCAGTGCCGATGCCTTGCGGCAAGTTGTCAAGCTCAACCCGCTCGAAACCGTTGCGCTGCAGCAATTGCCGGAAGCCGTCTGCAGCGGCATGGCTCTGCGTTAAATGCGTGAAAAAATCTTTCGGAACTTTCCCTTTAAACCCTGGGATGCGCGGGTCCCTGTATTGCCTGTTCAGCAACCGACCGGCGACAAGGCCCGGCTTTTTTCTTTTCAGCGCTGGCAGCAAACCATAATCGTTGACCACAAGCTCATCGTGCGGAGAAAGCAAGCGCACGAGCCGCAGCGCTTTCTCAATGCCCGGGTCTGTGAGGAATGGAGTTACAAGAGAAAACCCCATCTTGTTTTTTTTGCAGAATTTTTTTGCCGCCCGCAGGTCCTTTTCGCTCGGAAGCAGCCTCTCGCATAACTCGGCACCAAAGTAGACCCTGCTGAACCCTATTTCCCAGGGCCTCAGCTGCCCCACGTTGGCGATGAACAGCGCTTTCTCAATCTTTTCCCTAAAAGCCGCCCTTGGCTTCTTTTTATTCGTGGCAGCATTTTCCCCGATACTCGCATGCTTTTTCATTTTCCCCACAAACCTTTTCTTGATAAGAAAAGCTTTACCGAAGGAAACACGGTTTCCATCATTGTTTCCACTTCCCAGCGCTCGGATAATAGCAGTTGATGCATTGGCATGTTTTGTGGAACAAATCAAAGTATAGCTTGCCGCATTCTTCCCTGAAGCGCGCGGGCGGAATTTTTTTTGCGAGAAAAACCGCCTTTTTTACGGCTGCCACGTCGGCAATCTTTTTCTCCAGGCTGTGCGCCCTGCCCGCAATTTTCACGCTCGCAACCCCTGCTTTTGCGAAAGACTGCAGAGCGCACAAGCCGCAGTCGCTCGAATAGGCATCGTTCCAGATGCGCACGTGAGCGCCCGCCACTGCTTTTTTTTCGGGTTTTTCGCTGCCCGTAACTTCGATATCGTAAGCCACCCTGCATGCAAGCGGCTGCACGGCAAGCTGCTGCGACGGCTCTACAATGTGCTGGAAAGTGCACAATCCGTCTATGAACGGGCAGATAACGTTCATCACAAAGCATTCGAGTTCAATCTGCAGCTTTTTCGCTTCCCTTGCAAGGCCAGTTATCTCTTGGACGGAAAGATGCCTTGGCAGCACAACCCGTTCGGCGCCCAGCCGCTTGAAGAAGCGCAGCGATTGGCTGTTGAAGCACGGCTGCGCAGTGCTCAGGGAGACATGTGCATCGGGAAATTTTTCCTTCACTGCGGTTATCAGCGCGGGGTCGCTTATTATGAGGCTTTCGGCGCCCGCTGAAAGCGCCTGTTCAACCTGCTTCAGCACCGCGGGGCATTGCGCCCTGCTGTAAAAATGCGCGTTGAACGCCACAAAAACAGGCACCTGGTGCGGGCCCGCGATTTTTACTGCTTCCTCAAGCTCTTTGAAAGAAGGCAGGTTGGCGAGCCTGTCGTGCCTCAGGTTGACGCTGCCGATGAAAGTGAATCGTTTCTCCCATTCCCCTGGCACAACGCCGCAGTACAATTCGTCAGCCCCTGCTTGGATAAGCGGAGCGACCTCGCTCGGGTTGCTGAAAGGCGAAAGAATGCGCATTTCCAATTAGATTTAACGCGCTAATTTCTTATAAGGCTTTTGAACGGTTTCGGCCGCGCGGAATCGGGTGCGCTTTTTTGGCGAACTGTTTATTTATTCAACAGCCGTAATAATTAGCATGCGCCCAAGCAAGGCATGCAAAGAAATCAGAAGCGTTGACCTGCGCGCGCTTGCGAAAGCCGGCATTGAAAAAAAGCAGTTCGGGCACGATTTTGTCTACAGGTACCCGCCGTCGGCGGAAATGCCCGCGATGGGGCTTGAAAGGCTCAAGAGGGAACTGCGTGCAAGCGATTTCAGCGGGCAGCGAATGGCTTTTTACGCGCACTTCCCGTTCTGCACTAGCATCTGCGCATACTGCCACTATTACAAGAAAATACCAGCGGGGAGAACGGAGATTGAATCATACCTGCGGGCAATGGAAAAAGAAATCACTGCTTACGGCGGGCTTGTAAAGGGAAGCGTTGGATTGGACAGCGTTTTTTTCGGCGGCGGCACTCCGACAATGCTCGAACCGGCGCAGCTTGGAAAAGTGCTGGATAAAATCATTGGAACATTCGGGCTTGATGCGCACAATAGTGAGGTTTCCGTTGAATCGAGCCCCGAAACCCTGGACGAAAAAAAGCTTTTTGCGCTGGGGGACGCAGGCTTCAACAGGCTGAGCATTGGCATGCAGGATTTCAACGACGGCATTCTTGAGCGCTGCAACAGGAACCACAGCGCTGCGCAGGCGGCAGCGGCTTTTGATTCTGCAAGAAGCGCCGGATTCAAAAACATCAACATTGACCTGATTTACGGCTTGCCCGGGCAAACAATCGGAAGCTGGGGAAAAAACCTGGAAAAAATAGGGGGGCTCCGCCCGGAAAGCATTACTGCTTCCGACCTGCGCGTCCTGCAGGGCACCGGCTTTTTTGCGAAAAAAAAGGAAGAATTCCCTTCCGTTAAGAAAATGCTTTGGATGTACTCTTCTTTCGTCGAAAAAATGCTTTCGCTGGGGTACGTGCAGCAGTTCCCGTACCAGTTCGTGCGCAGCGGAAAGGAGATGCGTTTTTTGGAAAACCAGTGGAGCAACGGGCAATTTGTGGGATTCGGGGCGAGCAGCTGCTCTTTCATGGGGGGCTGGGATTATAACAACTGGTTCCCGCTGCGCGAGTACCAGCAGGCGGTTGAACAGGGCATCAGCGCCGCTCTTGGAAAAAAACTCGGAAAACTGGAGATGATGATTAGGATGGTTTCGCTCGGCTTGAAAAAAAGCGGCTTAAACAGGCGCAAAAAAGGCGTTGACAAAAAAGAATTTTTGAAAATTTTTGGCTTGGAAATTGAGGAGGCTTTCCCAGCTGAAATCCGAAAGCTTGAAAGCCTTGGTTTGCTGGAAAACAGCGGGCACTACCTTGCCTTGGGCTGCAAGGGCTTGTTTTTCCACGACGAAGCCGGAAAGGTTTTTTGGGAAAAGAAGTGAATTATTGGCTGCGGCTGCTTATTGCGCTGTCTCTATTTCAAAGTCAGTGCCGCCGTTAACAATTTTTACGAAATTCAGTTCCGAATCAAGCACCTGCAGCCTGAAGCTGCCCACGTCAGCAACAACGAAGTTTCCGTTCGGCATTATCGCTATTCCGCCGGGCCAGTTGAATTTGCCGTTGGCTGTTCCAAAGCCGCCAACCGTCTTTACCGCGGCGCCTGTTGCGGCGTCAATCATCCTTATTTGGCCGCTGCTTATCCCGACAACAACGATTCTGCCCTTGCCGTCGATAACCATGCCGCCCTCGAGTTCGCCCATGTCGTCGCCCGCATCGATTGTTTTGACATAATTCAGCTGCTTGTCGAAAACAGTAATCGTGGGCTCCGATGCGCTCGCAACATAAATGTTGTCGCTCGCATCGATTGCAATCGGCTCGGGCTTCACAAGCGCATAGCCTGTTCCGCTTTTGATTGTCGCAACATAATCGCCGCTCGGGCTGAAAACCTGCACTCTTGCATTGCCCTTGTCAACCACAAAAATCCTGCCAGTGCTGTCGATTGCGATGCTCCTTGGGCCGTCGAATTCCGTGTTGCCGTTTCCCCTTCCAGTGCCGATTGTTTTCACGAATTGCAGGCTTGAGTCAAAGACCTGAACCCGGTGGTTGTCTTTGTCTGCAACGTAAAGATTGCCCTGCTTGTCGGCAGCCATGTTCAGCGGCGAGAAGAACTGGGTGTTTCCAGGACCAAGGCTTTCTCCAATGACATCCCTGAAGGAAAAGTCGCTGTTCAGCACCACTACGCGCTGATTGACTTCTTCGCTCGCAAAAACCGTGCCGTCCACCAGCGCCACTGCAACATACCGCGGCATGAAGTAA
>JAPLVT010000080.1 GCA_026396975.1 Candidatus Iainarchaeum sp. | reverse complement strand
AAACCTTTTTAAACAAGTAAGCGTTTATTCTTTCAATCCTTGTTTTTGGTGGGGAGTTTGCAGGGAGAAGAGATTCTTGGAAAGATTATCGCTACTTCTGGCGACGAGTTTTACACTCCGATGCCCAAGGACTACAAGCCGGGCAAAACAAAGTACGTTGTTGTCACTGGCAGCGTCATCAGTGGCATCGGCAAGGGAACAATCTCAAGCACTTTGTGCAAGCTGCTGCAGGACAGGGGGCTTGAGGTCGAGCCGATAAAGCTGGAGGCATACCTGAACGTTGACGCGGGCACTCTGAACCCTTTCAGGCACGGCGAGGTTTTCGTGCTGGACGATGGAACTGAAACAGACCTTGACTTGGGCACTTACGAGCGCATGCTGGACAAGAACCTTGGAAAGGACAACTTTGTGACAAGCGGCAGGATTTACGCGAATATCATTGAAAAGGAGCGCGCCGGCAAGTACCTTGGGAGAGATGTCCAGTTTATCCCGCACGTTACGGGCGAAATAAAGAAGGTTTTGAGGGACCTCGCAGTCAAAACAAAAGCCGATGCCATTGTAATTGAAATAGGCGGCACTGTCGGCGACTACGAGAACATGTTCGCGCTTGAGGCGCTCAGGGAGCTGCACTACGAGGAAGGGCACGGCAATGTATGCTTTATCAATATCACCTACATCCTGCAGCCGAAGACGCTTGGGGAGCAGAAGAGCAAGGCGGCGCAGCTCGGCATAAAGAGGATGATAGAGCTGGGCATCCAGCCGGACATCATTGTCTGCAGGAGCGAGTCGAAGCTGCACGACAGCATCAGGAAAAAAATCAGCCTCAACGTAAATGTCCCGCTTGAAAACGTTTTCGGCGTGAACGATGTCAGCAACATTTACAGCCTGCCGCTCGCCTTGCGCAAAACAGGCTTTGACGAGGCGGTTCTCGATGTTGTAGGGTTGAACAAGCGCTTCAAAACCAACGGCAACAAGGTGATTAGGGAGTGGAACAAGAAAACAAGCGTGCACGGAAAAGCCCAGCCGCTTGCCGTCGCGATTGCGGGAAAATATACTGGGTGTGCGGACACTTACATCAGCATTCTGAAAGCGCTCGAGCACTGCTCTTTCAAACTGAACAGGAAAGTGAAAGTCAAGTGGGTTGACACCACTGAGCTTGAAGCAAGGGATGTCAAGAAGGCGCTCAGCGACGTCGATGGCGTCATTATCCCGGGCGGTTTCGGCATAAGGGGCATTGAGGGCAAGGTTGCTGTCGCAAAATACTGCAGGGAGAACGATATTCCCTACCTCGGATTGTGCCTCGGCTTCCAGGTAGCGCTGATAGAAATCGCGAGAGACAAGCTTGGCCTGAAGGAAGCGAACAGCACGGAATTCGAGCCCAAGACACCGCACCCTGTTATTGACATTCTGCCAGAGCAGAAAAAAATCGAGGGACTTGGCGGCAACATGCGCCTAGGCGGCAAGGACGTTGAGTTAAAGCCTGGCACTATTGCGGCAAAAATCCATGATAACGAGAAAACAATCAGGCGGCGCTTCAGGCACCGCTTTGAGTGCAACCCCGAGTACATCGAACAGTTTGAAAAGGCGGGCGTTGTTTTCAGCGGAAAAGCCCCAGGCCAGCCGATAATGCAGGTTCTGGAGCTCCCAAAGCACTGCTTCTTTATGGCGTCCCAGTTTCATCCTGAGTTCACAAGCAGGCCCCTGCATCCGGACGAGCTTTTCTTGGAGTTCGCGCGCGCGTGCGAAAAGAAATAGCAATCCTGCTTCCGCGCTTCTAATTTGTTTTTTCGGCTTCCTCGACAAGCATTATCGGGATTCCGCCTTCAATCCGATAAGCGAGTTTGCATTTTTTGCACAAAAGCCTGCTATTTTTTTTGTCGTAGTCAAGGCTGCCCTTGCATTTCGGGCAGGCAAGCACTTCCAGAAGCCTTTTGTCCAACGCCTTAGCCATTACCGCACCCTTAGCAAAAAAACTTTGCAAAACAGTTTTTAATTAAATGCCTTTTATTCCTTAATTACTACGAATTTTCTGGTGTCGCCAATGCAAACAGAGTCCATCGAAACCTGTGGGAAAACAATAATCCTTGTCCCGACAGCGCACGTCAGCAAGCGCTCAATGCAGATTGTAAAAGAAACAATCGAGCGGGAAAAGCCGGACGTGGTCGGAGTTGAGCTGGACGCGCAGCGCCTGCACCAGCTGTTGCAGGGAAAGCAATGGCAGGAAATGGACCTAAACAGAATAATCAAGGAGGGAAAGACACACCTCTTTCTCATCAATATGCTGCTCGCGAATTTCCAGCGCAGGATAGGAGATGACCTGGGAGTAAAGCCGGGCAGCGAAATGCTCGCTGCAGTGGAAACAGCGGCTGAAAACAAAATCCCCGTGCTTCTCCTTGACAGGGATGTGCGGGTAACTCTTAAGCGCGCTTTTGACAAAATGAGCATTGTGGAAAAAGCAAAGCTCGGCTACAGCCTCTTGAGCGGCTTCTTTTACAAGGGCGAAAAACTCGACGAAAAAACAATAGAGCACCTAAAGGAAAAGGACACGCTAAACGCTCTGATGCAGCAGCTCGGAAAAGAGCTGCCCAGCATCAAAAGCGTCCTTGTTGACGAAAGGGACGCCTTCATCGCGGACAAAATAACGCGAGCGGATGGCAAAAAGATTGTCGCTGTCATTGGCGCGGGCCACATTGAAGGCGTCAAGAAACTGGTCGGCCAGCCGCTTGACACAAGAGAATTGACGCATGTTTCAAAAAAGAAAAGCGTACTGCGCCATCTCTCCTGGCTGGTGCCCGTAGCGTTCACGCTGCTGCTTGCCTACGGGTTGTTTGCAAAAGGCACCACGACTGCGCTTGACGTTTTCATCGCGTGGTTCGCGGTTCATGCTGTGCTCTCGGCTCTCGGCGCGGCTCTTGCGAGAGCGCACCCGCTTTCAATCGCAACAGCCTTTTTCGCGGCGCCTTTCACTGCGCTGCACCCCACTCTTGCAGCAGGTTGGTTCGCGGGCCTTGTGGAACTAAGGATCAGGCCGCCGAAGGTAATTGATTTCGAGCGCCTGCCGGAAGCAGCGAGCATCGGAGAGTTCGCCAGAAACAGGGTCAGCAGGATACTGATGGTTACTGCTTTCTCAAACGTCGGCAGCGCTGCTGCGACAATAATAGCGCTTCCCTACATGGCTGCGCTTGTGGCTTAATCGCGGCGCGTTTATTCCGCTTTTGTTCCCGGCGGAACGCTTTCGTCCACAGTTACTATCTTGTAGCTGCCTTTGCTGTCTTTTGCCGCGAGCAGCATCGCCTGGCTTTCCAGGCCGGCTATTGTCGCGGGCTGCAGGTTCGCAACCACCACAATGTTTTTTCCCTGCAGCTCTTCCTTTTTGTAGTATTGCTTCAGCCCCGCGATGATCTGCCTGCGCTCGCTGCCGAGGTCTATTAGCAGCCTGTACAATTTGTCCTTCCCCGGAATTTCATCCACGCCCAGTATTTTCGCTATGCGCAGCTCAATCTTCTGCCATTCTTGGAACGTAATCACACAATCACCCCGGTCATCTGGTTAATCCCATTCTTTTCACGCTTGAATAAAACCTGACGGAAAACGCCGCTCTCTTGCAGTGCAGCGTTGTCCTGCCTTTTCGTATTTCTTTCATCGCGCCTTCCAGCGAATCCGCTTTTACCTCTGTCCGGGCGTTGCCGACTTCGCCCGCTGTGTGCGCGTCGCTGCCGCAAATCTTCGGCATTTTTCTCTCTTCCGCAAAGCGCCGCGCCCTGTCGTTGAAAAGCCCGATGAATGTCCTGCTGTTGAAAACCTCGATAGCGTCAATTTGTTTGTACAGCCGCGGCAGGGCGCTGAATCCCCTGAGGTAAGGCTTCCTGAGGATGTCGAACGGATGCGCAGCTGCGAGCAATCCGCCCTGCTGCCTTACGGCGTCAACGACCTCGTTGAATTCATTGCAAAGCACTGGTTCGTTCAAAAAAAGCGCCAGCACCTCGCCAAGCAGCGTGCCCTGCTCCCGTACCTTTATTTCTTCCCCAAGCACTACCTGCACGCAGTGCTTTTTTCCCGCTTTCCTGTAGTCCGCCCATGCGTTGCAGTTGTTGTGGTCTGTTGCGGCAACAACTATTCCTTTCGCAGCCGCTGCTTTCACTATTTCCTCGGGCGAACTCACGCCGTCGTTGCTGTATTTGCTGTGCACGTGCAGGTCCAATTGCATACCTTGAATTAAGCCCCTTTACGTTTTTAAAATCAATAATGATTGTGCTTCGGAAGAAAAAAAGCCCTGAAAGCAAAATCTGGAATGGCCGCGCTTCAAAACAAAAAAATTATGGAAAAAATAAAATTTGGAATGGGGCTTTACAGCCCGCATTCCTTCTTCAGCGCCGCTGCCTTGTCTGTTTTCTCCCACGTGAAGTCAGGGTCGCTCCTGCCGAAGTGGCCGAAAACAGTTGTTTTTGAGAAAATAGGCCTCCTCAGGTTTAGCTCTTCAATCATCTCGCCTGGGGCGAAGTGGAAGTGCTTCCGCACCGCGTGGTAGATTTTCTGCGCGTCCACTTTTGCCGTGCCGTGCGTGTCGATGAAGAGGCTTAACGGCTCTGTGCCGCCTATTACGAAACTAAGCTGCACCTCTGCCCTGCCGGCAAGCCCGGCCGCAACAATGTTCTTCGCGACATAGCGCGCGTAGTAAGCCGCTGTCCTGTCGACCTTGCTTGGGTCTTTGCCCGAGAACGCTCCGCCGCCGTGGTTTCCCACGCCGCCGTAGGCGTCCTGGATTATTTTCCTGCCAGTGCAGCCGCTGTCCGCGACAGGCCCGCCGACAACAAACCTGCCGGTGTTGTTGATGTAATACTTTGTGTCCTTGTCCAGCATTTTTCCGCAGACAGGCTCTATCACGTGCTTTTTAATGTCTTCCCGCAGCTTGTCCAGCTCGACATCCGGGTCGTGCTGCGCCGCTATTACGACGCTGTCAATCCTCTTCGGCTTGTCCTTCTCGTATTCGACGCTGACCTGAGTTTTTCCGTCAGGCCTTAGGTATTTCAGCGTGCCGTTTCTCCTTGCCTCGCTCAGCTTTTTCGCGAGCTTGTGCGCCAGCATGATAGGCAAAGGCATGAGTTCGGGGGTTTCGTTTGTCGCGTATCCGCTCATCATTCCCTGGTCTCCGGCGCCGACTTCTTTCGGGGATTTTTTTGTCACTCCCATGTTTATGTCGGGGCTCTGCTCGTGTATTGCGGTTAGCACGCCCACGGTATGGTAATCGAAGCCGTATTCCGGCTTTGTGTAGCCGATTTTCTCCAAAACCCCCCTGACAAGCTTCTGCACGTCAACATAGGTTTTGGTCGTTATCTCACCCGTGACTATTATGAAGCCCATTCCCGCAAGAACCTCGCAGGCGACTCTCCCGTACGGGTCGTCCTTTATTATGGCGTCAAGCACGCTGTCGGCAATCTGGTCGCAGACCTTGTCGGGGTGCCCTTCGGTCATTGCCTCGCTTGTGAACAAGAATTTTCCGCTTCTCATAGAAATCCTCCCAAAAATTAATCCGAAAACAAAATGTTTCATTAAAGGGAAACTAAATTACATTTAAAACAGAATGTTTTTTGAAAAAATTATTCCGATAGGAATTTAAGCCTTTTCCGGCAGGTTTTTTTCCATGCTGCCGGAGCTTGCCGAGATAAAGGCGCGGAGGAAAGCCGCGGGGCTTACCCAGAGCGAACTCGCATCTATGAGCGGCGTGAGCCAGAGCCTCATCGCGAAGCTTGAGTCCGAGAAGATAGAGCCGAGCTACGGCAAGGTGAAGAGGCTGCTCGACTGCCTGCAGCAGCTGCGCCAGAAGAGCGACCTGCAGGCGAAGGACATCATGACAAAAAGCGTTTTCACTGTTGAAGCAAGCGAGAGCGCGAAAAAAGCCGTGAAAATCCTTGAGAAGCACAGCCTGAGCCAGCTGCCAGTTCTGCGCAAGGGGCTGCCCGTGGGGGCAGTAAGCGAAAGGAGCATTCTCGCGGGCATCAGCAGCGGCATGGAAAAAAAGAGCTTTGAGAAAGCGCTTGTGGGGGACGTCATGGAAGAAAGCATGCCGACAATCCAGGAAAACGCGCCTGCAAGCGTTGTTTCCCAGCTCTTGAACTTTGCCTCCGCGGTGCTTGTCATGAAAAAAGGCAAAATAGCGGGCATCATCACGAAAAGCGATTTGCTAAAGCAGATGATAAAATAGGCCGTGCAGCCGGCTCTTTCAGCCGCACATTTCCGTTATCCATTCCCTTCTTCTTTGGATTTCCGCCCCGATATATCCCTGAATGCTCGCGTTAAATGTTGCTTTTTGCTTTTCAACAAACCGCGAAAGCTCTTCCAGGTATTCAATTTCTTCTTCCCATATTCCCCTTACGCGTGCCTTGGTTTTAGCGTCGGCCTGGCGTGCGTCAACTCCCATTGCTTTCAACTCAGCGTTTATCTCTTCAATGGTTTTGCTGCCGCGCTCGGATGCGTCAGCCAATTTTGCCCCTCTTTTTGTCTGGCGGAATTCCCCAGTCAATCTTTTAAGCTGCGCTTGCCCCATAGCCGTGCCCCTCGCCGCGATTCTTTCGGGTATTCCGAATTGCGCAAAAGCAGCCCTTCTCTCCTCGCGCGGCGGCTTTGGCCGGCGTTTCCTCGGGAACGAGATAAAAAGCATAAATACCCCTTGCCCTTGCTCCCTTAAATAATTTATGTTTACGGCATGAGCCTATTGCCCCCAAAACGATAGCTTTTTATATTTCCCCCGCAGCAATTGATATAACAAAGCATAGTTAATAAGTGAAATAATAGTTAGCTTCCTGGTTTGGAGGTGGGGTTTTGTTTAAGTTGATTCCAATAATCGCGGTTTTCGGGCTGTTGCTTTTCGGCAGCGTTGCTGCCCTTAGCGTTGACGCTCCTTCCAATGTTTTCCTTTACGGCCAGGAAAAGGAAATTCTTGTCAAAATAACAAACGAAGGCAGTTCGCCCGCGGATTTCAGCGTAAAGTTCCTCGGGCCTGTGACAGCAGTAATCACGCCTAAAAACAGCGAAGTCCAGCCCAAGACCACAACGGCTGTTATTGTTTCCATTCCCGCCGACGGCAAGCTTGCCGGGGAAACCTACAAATCAACAATTATAGTTGAATCAAACGGCAACAAGACATATAATGAAATAACGCTTCACTTCAAGGCAGGGCAGGAAGCGCCGGCCCCAGAGCCTGCGGCTCCTGGCTTTGACTTCGGCACTGCCGCAAGCGGCTTTTTCGCGCTTTTCGGCACAAGCGCTTTGGCAGGTATTTTCACTTTTGAAAACATGCTGAACGCGCTGCTAATAATTGTTGCCGCGATTCTCTTGATCGCTTTTATCGCAAGGTTTGTTAAAAGGCTGGAGGCGAAAAAATGAACAAGGCTATTACAGCAGTTCTTTTCTTTTTAGTTCTTTTTGGTGCCGCACAGGCAAGCATTTCCATTATCCCGAGCGCAAGGGACGTGAGCATGGGCAGGAACGACACCATCGGGCTGCAGTTTGAGGTAAGGAATGGCAGTGCTGACAGCAACTGCGTTACATTCTCAGCCGACCCCGCAG
Organism: Candidatus Iainarchaeum sp.; assembly: GCA_026396975.1. Classification (GTDB taxonomy): domain Archaea; phylum Iainarchaeota; class Iainarchaeia; order Iainarchaeales; genus JAPLVT01. Next base: position 3,025 of record JAPLVT010000080.1, on the reverse strand, counting down.
ACGGCTATGTTGAAGCCGGCTTGAGCAGGGACAGCGCCTGCATCAACGGGAACAGCAGCGCAAGCCTTACAGCCACAATCCACACTATTAATGCCACTGGCGGAACCCACAACCTTTCAATAATTGCGCGCTGCGGAAGCGGATGCAGCGCAACAGGCAATGTAAGAGTGCTTGTAGGCGAGTTCGCGGGCGGCGGAATTGAATTCGACGTCCACCCGACAGACATTTGCTTGGGCAAAGAGGAACAGATTAGCGTTCTTGTCAGGAACAACACCGGAAAGTTCCAGGACGTGAAACTGCAGGCCGACAACGTAATGCTTTTGCCTTACTTCAGCCCAAGCCAAATTTCACTCGGCAGCGGGCAGGAAAAATATGTGAAACTCATTATTTCAACCTCGCCTTACTCAGCAAAAGGAGACCAGACAGTAAGCCTCATGGCGATAACAGACGACGAGCAGACAAAAGACGATATTGAATTGAACATTGTTGACTGCGCAGGCGGCAGCGCAGCGCCTCCCTTCGCGGTAAGCACTGCAAGCGGCTGCTATGTGGTCAGAAAAGGCGATACTGAAAGCATCCCTTTCCATGTAACAAGCCTTTTGGACAACAGCGAGCAAAGGGTTTATTTCTCTGAAACAGCAGACCTTAGCGCGACACTTGAAACAGCAAGCGCTTTCCTGGAAGCAAGGGCGGAAAGGACTTTCTACGTCAAGGTAACAACCCCGATTTCCGGGTTAGTGACTGACTACAACCTCTCATTGCATATCAGCGGCAGCGATTACAGCGTTGACAAAGGGGTTTGCATCAGGACGCGCGCAACACACTTCAGCACAGTGGAAGTTCTTAACAACAACCTGGAAATAGAGCGCGGCAGCACTGCTGTCTTCAATGTCATTGTCAGAAACAGCGGCGATTATAACGAAAGCTACACAGTGCGCCTCGGCAACCCTTACGCGAAAATAAGCGCGGGGCTTTTGGCAACCAGCTTCAGCATCCGCAGGGGCGGCTCGAAGCAGGTTGATGTAAATGTTTATGTAGCGCCGGACGCGCCCATTGACAGCTACGACCTCAACCTCACGGTTGATGTTAACGGCACAAGGCAGCAGAAGAAAATTCACTTTGACATTGTGGAACAAGGCCCTGTGCCAGTACCGAGTGGAGAAGCCCTTTCAATCGCTTCTTACCCCGAACTTGTGAGAATTAACGAGGGCGAAAGCAAAACGCTTGTTGTATGGCTGCAGAACAACGCCAGCGAGGAAATGACTGGAGTTTCAGTTAAGCTCTCCGGACTGCCAGAGGGATTGAGCGCGACACAGGAAACAGGCCTAAGTATCCAGCCAGGGCAGAACAGGCAGGTTACAATCACTCTTACAGCGGCAAAAGGCGTTGTGGGCGATTACGCCGCGGTACTTTCAGCGAGAAACAGCGGCAATAGCACAAGAAAAAACGTGCAGATTTCTGTAAGCACTGCCACACAGCCCACCGAGGGCGGTTTCAGCGGCATGCTCACGGGAATGTTCGCCTTGGGCGGCGACGCTTTGATAGGTCTGCTGCTGCTCGCGGTAGTTCTGGCGCTTGTTGTGCTAATAGTTAGGTCAATAGAGGCGCTCAGGCGCCCGAAATTGGAGCCCTGGATGCGCCAAGAGCAATAAAAAAAGCGCATTAAAGCTTCTTTTATTTTCGCCTAATTTTATTTCTTTTACTGTTGCTTATGCGCGGCTCCGCACGCCTGCTTCGCACGCGGCCGCGCAAAGTAAAAACCTTGCTTCTTGCAATGCCCTGCCTAAACCTCTTCTCCCATCTTCCCTTTCTTTTGAGGCATATCTTTTTTAACTGTTTTCCGCCATACTGTAGTCAGTTTCTTTTGTTTAATCGTTTTTTTGGGGGTTGATTTTTCAATGCCAGCGAAAAAGAAGGCAAAAAAAGCGGGCAAAAAGCCCGTTAAAAAGAAGAGAGCAAAGCGCTTCCAGCGCGTGAAAACATCAGAGCTGCACGGCATGGCAGAGTTGACCGAAGAAGTCGAAGGCCAGCCCGGGCAAATAGTGGAAGAGAAACTGTAAAAAAAGCCGTTGCTGTTCAGGCAACTTCCCGAATTTTGCCTACTCCCAGCCAATTTTTTCCGTTCACTTGGCTTCTTTCGGGAAAAGGCCGTCAACCATCTTCTTGTCCAAACAAGCAAGGCACTGCTGGATTGTGCTGCAGTTCTCGCATTCCTTGTTTATCGGTTGGGTTGTCTTTGCCTTTACCGTAAGATCAAACTCTGCAGTGTACGATTTGCCGCTCTGAAGAGTTGCGGTTAGTTTTACATGATGAGTTCCTGTGTTCGCATATTTGTGGGTTGCTTCCTGCGTCGCTGCGTGAGCCGAACCATCGCCAAAATCCCAGTCCCACCCGGCTTGCCATTCAGACTCTCCAAAGACCCTACCTTGGAACCCAATATCTCCCCCCACAACAAACGGCGTTTCTTCCCCAACAATAACTTCTGGCGTGGTGGATATTGACGCAAAAACATCTCCAGGCTGCACCGGCGGTTGTGCGGGGGGTTGTGTTGGAGTGCCATCGGCCGGTGGTGTAGCAGAAGGCGGTTCAGATGCAGCCCTTTTAAGGCTCTGCAGGAATTGCGCTTGTATAATGTTAAACCAGCCCATGCCCTCTTCAGTAATGTAATAATCGTGGAAGTATATGCCGTCCCATTCCTGCTCACTATTGCTTGCCAAGACACCATATATGTATATGTTCTCGTAGTGTTCTTCGTTATTCTTAATTGGTTCGCCGGAATTTACCCAAACCCCAACGCCTGGTTCTCCCTTGGTATAATCTTTCCATTGGGGCTGGATATAGTAGTTGGCTAAAACAAGGCACCTAACAAAATCAAACATCTGCCCGTCTGTGGTAGCACCGTAAACCGTAAGGCTCTGCCCCGGGTCAACCTGCTGGCTAATCGAAGTTTTGACAGTTCCTTTGAAAGGCTTTCTCGCAGAGTCCGCGGCTACTGTTCCGAGAATCAGAATCAACAAAAGCAGCA
>JAPLVT010000077.1 GCA_026396975.1 Candidatus Iainarchaeum sp. | reverse complement strand
GGATTTGTGGTTTTCTTTATCATTGAGAGGATTCTGCACTGGCATCACTGCCATGAGGGGAAGTGCGATGTGCATCCGATGAGCTACCTTGTGCTTATCGGCGACGGAATCCATAATTTCATTGACGGGCTGGTTATCGCGGCTTCTTTTATTGTGGGAGTGCCGTTCGGGATAATAACAACGCTGCTTATTATCGGGCACGAGGTCCCGCAGGAGCTCGGCAATTTCGGGATTCTTGTTTACGGCGGGTTCGGCAGGAAAAAAGCGCTGTTATTCAGCCTTATGGCGCAGGCAACCTGCATCATAGGCGGAATAACGGGCTATTTCATTTCCTCGGCAACATCTTTTTCCCTGATATTGCTGCCTTTTGCCGCGGGCGGGTTCATTTACATCGGCGCCTCGGACCTCATTCCGGAGCTGCACAAGGAAAGCAACATGCAAAAAGCGTGGCTTTCATTTTTGCTCTTCATCGCGGGAATAGCCTTCATGGCCGGCCTGAAGGTTTTTTTCGCGGGCGCGTAAGCCGGTTGTTTTTGGGTATTTCTTTTAATAAACTGCGCAATAAATATAAATCAAGTAATCAATCGCAGGCGTGGAATCAATTGCGGGGCGTGGTTTGTGGATGGCTGAATTTGAGTCCGATGTAACTGAAGCGGATTTTGAGGAAACGGTTGTGAAGCAGAGCGCGAATCTGCCCGTGGTGGCTGATTTTTGGGCTGCATGGTGCACGCCCTGCCAGATTTTGAAGCCGGCGATGGAAAAGCTTGCGAAGGAATTCAAGGGAAAATTCGTTCTCGCGAAAATAAACGTGGAAGAAAACCCTGGGCTGAGCGAGCGCTTCAAAATTTCGGGCATTCCTTCTGTCAAAATGTTCAAGGGCGGAAAGGTTGTGGCGGAATTCACTGGCGCAATGCCGGAGCCTGCGGTAAGGCAGTGGCTCGAAAAAAACATCAAGTAATTGCGCAGGCGTGCAAGAAGTTTTGTTTTTGCAAAAAATCGGAAAGGGAAGTTGCACATGGAACAATTTGATTTGGTAATTATCGGCGGCGGACCAGCTGGGCTCACTGCGGCGATTTATGCGGCGCGCTATTGGCTGCGCACTGCCGTTATTGCCGAGCAGCCGGGCGGGCTTGTGGGCGAAGCAGGCAAAATAGGGAACTTTCCAACGCACAAGGAAATAAATGGCCCGCAATTCGCGATGAGCATGATAGAGCAGGTGAGGGCTCTCGGAATTGAAATAACTAACGACAAAGCAGGTAGCATAGAAAAATCCGGGAAGGGATTTGTTGTAAGGACGGAAAACAGCGGTGAATTCCCCGCAAAAAAAATCGTGCTTGCAATAGGCACAAAGAGGCGCAAGCTCGGCCTGCCGAACGAGCAGCGCCTTGCAGGAAAAGGAGTTTGCTACTGCGCCACATGCGACGCTCCCTTGTACAAGGGGAAGGTTGCGGGTGTTGTGGGCGGCGGCAACGCAGCGCTTAACGCGGCGCTTTTGGTCGCGGAGTATGCGAAAAAGGTTTTTGTTTTTTATCGCAGCCCCGAGTTCGGGAGAGCCGACCCGCTGCTCGCAAAGCTTGTGATGGAGAACAAGAAGATTGAGGTGCTGTTCAACTCGAACGTGAAGCAGATTGCCGGCGAAGATTCATTGCAAAAAGTTTTTTTGGATAATGGCAAAGAAGTGGAGTTGCAGGGGCTGTTCGTTGAAATCGGCTACGAACCAGACGCTGGGATTGCAAAAGCAATCGGCGTTGAAACAACGCCCGAAGGCTACATTAAGGTTGACAGGCACCAGCACACGAATGTAAAAGGCGTTTTCGCGGCGGGCGACATCACTGAGTCCGGGCTGCGGCAGGTCATCATAGCCGCTGCGCAGGGAGCGCTTGCAGCCAACGGCGCTTTCGAGGAAATAAAGAAGGGCGAATAAGCGATTCGTTCGCCCAAAGTTGCTGCGGATTGGTATTTAATTGTATTCCTATTTAAGTGAATTCAAATTGCGCTTGCTTGGGTGTGAGCCGGTTTGATTGCATTTGCAGTTTTTTTCATTTTCTCACTTTTGTTTTATCTGGTTCTAACCGCCGGCAGCGGCAACATTGTTTTTTGGGCCCCCGAAGAGCTTTTTTTTGGCGTTCTGTTCGCGGCAATAACCGCCTTGCTTGCAAAAAGGCTCTTCCAGGCAATGGGAATAAAGCCTACGGCGCGGATGCTTAGTCCCAAAAGATGGCTGATTTTCCTGGTTTACGCCGCTGGCCCGTTTTTTTACGCGATGATCCTTGCTAACATCGACGTCGCTTGCAGGGTAATCACGGGAAAAATAAAGCCCGGCATTGTAAAGATTTCGCCCGGGATGAAAACCGATTTTAGCACTACAATGCTCGCGAACAGCATCACGCTCACGCCAGGCACTCTTTCCGTTGACGTCGACAAAAAAGGCAACCTTTACATCCACTGGATTTTTGTAAAGGACAAGCAGCCGAGCGTTGCGGACATCTGCGGAAGCTTCCCCAAATGGGTAAGGAGGATTGCAGAATGACAGCCCGCCGAATTCTGGAAAGCGAATTCAGCTGCTTGGGCCATTGCAGCATAAGGGGGATTGCAGAATGATTCCGCTGACTAACGAGCTGCTGGCTTGCGCTGGCGCGCTTGCAGCGCTAATGCTCGTCTGCTTGCTGCGGGTTGCGAAGGGGCCGACAGCGCCCGACAGGGTTGTCGCGGCTGACGCTATCAACACAATGGTTGTTGTCGCAATGGTGCTCATCGGCGGCGCATTCAGGGAAGTAATCTACATTGACATTGCCATCATCTACTCGATGCTTTCTTTCGCTTCAACGCTTTTCATAGCAAAGCACCTGGAGGCAAACGCATGATGGAAATCGTTGTTTATGCCCTGCTTGCGATTGGGCTTTTCTTCCAGGCAATGGGCGCAATAGCCCTGCACCGCTTCCCAGATGTTTACACGAGAATGCACGGCACCACGAAGTGCACGACTCTGGGCAGCATCTTCATGTGCTCAGGGGTTGTTGTTTACGGTGCGGTTCTTGCTTTTTCGGGAGAAGCGCAGTATGCCATCCTGTCAGTGCACTCGCTTGTTGCGGCGCTCTTCCTGCTGCTCACAAATCCCGCTGGAGCGCACGCTATCGCGAGGGCGGCGCACAGGAGCGGCGTGATGCCGAAGCTTGCCGTTGTCGACAGGCTGCAGGAGGCAAAGAAAGATGATTTTTGAAATAGTACAGCTGCTGCTCTTGTGCGGAATCGTGGCTTCTGCCTCGCTCGCGGTAAGGAGCAGGGACCTTCTTGCGTCAGTTGTTTTCTTGGGGGCAATGAGCCTGCTGCTCGCGACAGAGTACTACCTGCTGCAGGCGCCTGATGTTGCAATCGCGGAAGCCGGAGTGGGCGCAGCGCTGACGACAGCGATTTTCAGTATAGCCCTGAACAGGATCGGCAGGTTCGAGGAAAGCGCTGGCGGCAAGCCGGCGCAAAAAATGGGGGCTGCGAAATGATCGGCGAAAAGGCAAGGCTTGCCACAATCGCGGTTTTCCTTTTTTTCCTTCTGGCTGCGGCTCTGCTCATCCATCCCGCAGGGCAGCCCGGCAATGCCGCAATGGATGATTACTTCATCGGCAACGGGCAGGCCGAAACAGGCAGCAACAACATTGTTACATCGGTTGTTTTCGATTACAGGGGAATGGACACGCTCATTGAAGCAAGCGTTTTGTGCGCTGCGGCAACAGGGGTTTTCCTTGCGATGGGGAGGCAAAAGGATGAAGAATAGCCACCAGCGGATTCAGGGGAAACAGCGGGGCGGTTCTGCGGCGGGCGGAAGGGCGCCAGGCAGCGAAGAACAGGGCCTTTCCATTATCGTGAGGAACGTTGCGGCTGTCATAGCGGTTCCGGCGATTATCTTCGGGCTTTATGTAATCCTGCACGGGCACCTAACGCCGGGCGGCGGATTTGCGGGCGGCGCGATAATAGCGACCTTTTTTGCCCTGCTCGCAATCTCTTTCGGCGGCTCTAAAACAGAGGGGGCGCTTCGCAGGGGCATCCTCGTGAACGCCGAAAGCATAGGGCTTGTCGGTTTCGCTTTATGCGGCTTCATTGGCATCGGAGCGACTTTTTTCTACAATTCTCTCGCGCACGGTGGCCCTGTCTTCGGGACGCCCGTGCCGTTTGGCGTTAATGCGGGCTGGCTGAACACAGCAGGAGTGCTGCCGCTCATGAACTTTGCGGTCGGCTTTGAGGTAACAGCAGCGCTTTCGCTGGTAGTGCTTGTAATGCTAGCGCATCCGAAGGCAGACTTTCTTGAGGCTTCGTTGCAAAGCAAAGCTTTGCGACGCCTCGCAAACCAGCGGGTTTGCAAGGTTTCCAATAGGAAAAAGGCTCAGCCGAAGGGGGAAAAAGCATGAGCACGCTGAAAATTCTTGGCACACTGGCAGCGCAATTCGCTAATTTCCAAGCGGGGGAAAAAGCATGAGCGCCCTGCCATTTATCGCGGTTGCATTGATGGTTGCAATCGGCATTTATGCCGCCGTCATGAAAAGGAACCTTGTAAAAATAGTCCTTGGAGTCAATATCATCGGGAGCGCTGCAAACCTTTTCCTTGTGGCAGCCGGCTACAGGGAGGGCGCTGTCGCGCCGATTTTCACTGCAGCCCCGCAATTGCAGATGGTTCTGCCGACGCCGCAGGCGCTCACGCTGACATCAATTGTAATCAACCTTGCGGTAACAGCCATGATGCTTTCCTTCGCAATACTTATCCACAAGAATTACGGCAGCGCTGACAGCCAAAAAAGGAGGCTATTGGAGTGAATTCTGCTTGGCACATAACAGGGGGCATCCTGCAGTGATTGATTTCTTTGTCCAGCATGCGCCAGCGCTCGCAATAGCATTGCCGCTGCTGGGGGCGTTTGCCACACCGCTTGTGAGCAAGCTCGGCGGCAAAGCGAGGGACGCGTGGGTTTTGCTTATTCTTGTGCTCACTGGGGCAATCGTGGCGCTTCTTGCAGGCGATGTCCTTTCAACGGGCGCGCCGCGCGCCTATGCTGTTGGAGCCACGCTTCCGAGCATTACAACACAGGGCGGATTGCCGATTAGGATAATCATTGAAGCGGATGCAATGTCTGTTTTCATGGCTATCACGGCGATGACAATCGCGCTGCTTGCTTTCATTTACTCGCTGCGTTTCCTGCAGAAGCACAAAGGCTTGGACAAATTTTACACTCTTTTCCTTCTGATGACAGCGGGAATGCTCGGAATGATGCTAACCGGCGACATTTTCAGCCTCTTCGTATTCTTCGAGATGCTCTCAATATCGTCCGCAGGGCTTATTGCTTTTTATTTGAACAGGGGCGAGCCAGCGGAGGCTGCTTTCAAGTATATGGTTGTCAGCGCAATTGCCGGCTTGTTCATCTTGTTCGCGGCAGGCATTTTGTACAGCCAATATAACATCTTGAACATGGCCGGGCTTGCTTCAGCCATGAGTTTCAGCCAGCTGGACAAAATAGCATTGGTGCTGCTGGTAGCGGCTCTCGCATTAAAATGCGGCGCGGTGCCGATGCATATGTGGGCGATAGACGCGTATGGCGAAGCTCCAGCCGCGATTTCGGCTTTCCTTGTCGTCGCTTCCCAAACGAGCCTGTACGCTTTGTTCAGGGTTTGCTTCAGTCTTTTTGGGGCAACCGCGACG
>JAPLVT010000049.1 GCA_026396975.1 Candidatus Iainarchaeum sp. | reverse complement strand
ATGGCGTGGGCGAGGCGGTTGTGCTGAGGCCTATTGAGAGCAAGGAAGCCATGACGGCGCGCTTTTTCCCGATGCCGAAAAAAGTTCTCAGCGAAATAACTGGTAAAATAATGAAACTGCGCGGCGTGGGCGCTGTCTTTTATGATGTTACCCACAAGCCGCCCGCAACAATAGAGTGGGAATGAATCAGCTTTCTTCAATCTTTTTTTTGGCTTCCGGCAGCTTGTTCATGAGGTCTTGCGCGTTCCACATTCCGCCTTTTTCCTTTTGCAGCATTTCCCCCGCCCTCTTGTTCAGGAAGCAGCCTGCTTTTGCCGCGAGCAGCAGCGGGTTTTTTGCGGCAAAGCCGACAATCAGGCCTGCGAGGATGTCGCCTGTGCCGCCTGTTGCGAGTGTCGGGCTTCCGCCAGGGTTTTCAAACAATTGCTTTCCATCGCTGATGTAATCCGTGGGGCCCTTCAGTACCACGATGCACTTGAATTTTTTTGCGGCAGCGAACGCGTTTTCTTTGGTTGGCTTCATTTTGAACAATTGCCTGAACTCGTTCGTGTGCGGCGTTACAGCGCAGTTTGCGTGCAGCCACCGCGGGTCAATAAGCCGCAGTGCTGTCGCGTCCAGCACGAACTTTTTCTTCTTGTACTTTGTTAGTAGCGAGTGGATAAGGTTTTTGTTCCTCTGGCTCTGCTCAAGACCTGGGCCGATTAGCACTGCGTCTGCCTTCGGCAGAACAGCGTTGATGCTGTTGAATTCCAGCACTATGAATTCGGGCGAGGCGTTTTTCACGTGAATGAGGTTCTCAGGCACTGTCACAAAGTAAACCAGGTCAATAATCCTGCTTGCGGTAATGCCCGCGAAAATCGCAGCGCCGTGGTATTGCGGGCTGCCAGCGATAATGAGAACAACGCCGTTTTCGCCCTTGTGGCTCTTTGGGGCGCGTTTCGCAAGCGCTTTTATGTCAGCCGCACTGGTTTTCTTGCTCCTGCCGCTGAAAAGCATGAAATTATTGGAGTGCAAAAAGGATAAAAGTTGTTGTTGCCATTGTTTTTCAACTGAGGCTGCCGATGAAACCGCTTATCAGCAACGCTTACGATATCGCGCTTAACGATTTGAGGAAATGCTATACCGACAAGGGCATTCTCGCGGGAAGGAACAGCAAGCGCTATAACCAGTACTGGGCGAGGAACAGCTTCTTTGCATCAATGGGCGCGCTCAAGGCTGGAGATTTCGAGCAGGTGAAAAGAAACCTGCGGCTTTTCGCCGCGCTGCAGGGAAAGAACGGCGCTATCGCGAACCAGGTCAGCCTGCGGTTGCAGCCGCGCTACAAGCTCATGATAGGAAGCGTCATGGACGCCAGCGCTCTTTTTGTGGTCTCGCTGGCGCGTTACGCGAGGGAAACAGGTGATTTTGAATTTGCGGAGCAGAACCTTCCGCAGGCGCGCAAGGCGCTGCTGTTCCTTAAAAGCAAGGATAGGGGCAAGGACCTGCTTATTGAGGAAAGCGTTTTTGCCAACTGGGCCGAGACAGTGCTGAAATTCGGCAGGGTTCTGTACACCAATTGCTGTTACTTCAAGGCGCTGCTCGAGTTCGGCGAATTGTGCGCAATGCTTGAGAAAAAGGACTTGTGCGCTGAGTCTCGGGCTGCTGCAGCCGGCGTAAAGGAAAGGCTCAACGCGCTTTTCTGGGTTGGGAATTATTACTGCGATTGGGTTGATTTCAGGAAACACGATTATTTTGCGGCTGACGGCAACTTGCTTGCAATAGATTGGGGCATTGCCGACGCAGCCCAAGGCAATATGATTCTCAACAAAATAAAGCAGCACCAGCTCAACAAAGTGCCGCTGCAGACCAACTACCCGCTTTATCCGATATGGCGCATTCCAGCAACACTGCTGCCGCTGATGGAGTACCATTACCACAACGGGAGCAGCTGGCCCTGGCTCGGCTGCCTTCACGCGATAGCCCTGCGGAAGGCTGGCAGGCAGTCTGAAGCAAAGAAGGAACTGCGCAAGGTAGCGGAAATGATTGCAGCCAATGGCACAACAACAGAGGTATTCGGCTCAGACGGAAAGCCCCTTAGGGGCCTGTTTTTGAGGAGCGAACACCCTTTCTCCTGGACCGCGGGCTTTTTCCTGGAACGCCCTTCGGCGAGAAAACAAAATCAATGATAGGATACCTGCCCGAGGAAAGGGGGGTTTACGAAGAGCTTACGGTAATGCAAAACCTGTTGTATCTTTCCTCCCTCAAGGACGCTGACCCGGAAAAAGCCAAGGCCAACGCGGTAAGCCTGCTGAAGCGCGTGGACCTTTTCGCTTTCGCAAACAAGAAAGTGAAAATGCTCAGCAAGGGAATGAAACAGCTTGTGCAATTGTGCAGCGCAATGGTGCACGAGCCAAAATTGCTTGTGCTCGACGAGCCCTTCTCGGCCCTGGATCCCGCGAACAGGGAAGTCGTGAAGAAAATGATCCTTGAGCAGAAAAGCCACGGCAGGACGATCATTCTCAGCACTCACCTCATGAACGAGGTGGAGGAACTGTGCGACAGGATACTGATGGTGAACAGCGGCAGGCGGGTGCTTTACGGCGGCATCAATGACATAAAGGCTCGCTACGCGAGCAACTGCGTTTTTTTGGAGTTCAGCGGAAAACTTCCGCCGCTGAACGGAGTGGAAAAAGGAAACATAATGAGCAACAGCGCGGAATTGTTCCTGCGCGTGGACACCACGCCGCAGCAGCTATTGCGGCAGCTGGTCAGCGCCGGAATTGAAGTAACGAAATTCGACGTAAAGCAGATGAGCCTGAACCAAATATTCATACAGCTTGTGGAGGCGGAAAAATGGATAAAAGCATGAAGGTTGCAATCCACGAGTTCAAAACAAACTTCCGCAGGAAAGAATACCAGTTCTTCGCTTTCGCGCTGCCCATCTGCATGATGATACTAACTGCCATAATGGCAAGCGGAGGCAGGCAATTCACGCTAATGGATTTCAGGCAGATGCAGCAGAGCCAGTGGTTCTTCGCTTTCCCGTCCACAATCGCAATGGTTTTCAGCCTCGCGATATTCCTGAGCGCAAACTTCCTATTGCAGGGAATAGCAACGGAAAAAGAAAACAGGGTAATGGAAGTTCTTCTCTCCTCAATCTCTTTCAAGGAACTGCTCATGGGAAAAATACTCGGCCTCGCAATGCTCGGCTTAATACAGTTCTTCTTCTGGGTCGGCGCGGGAATGTTCACTATCGCGCTGCTCGCCCCCGAGATTCTCGCAAAAGCAACAGGCACTTTTGCTGCTTTTGAAACAATAATCCTTTACTTTGCATTCTTTATCCTGGGATACCTAATGTACGCGTCGCTGCTTGCAGCGATAGGCGCCCTCACGGAAACAAGGGGCGAAGCACAGCAGATAGGCAGCCTTCTCACGGTTTTCGCGCTCATACCCGCGATAAGCACTATGTTCCTTGTCCAGGAAGGCAACAACATTTTCGCGTCCATACTAACGATTTTCCCGCTTACAGCGCCGATAACAGCAATGATAAGGCTTTTTATGCGCTCGCTGCCATTGTACGAAGCTCTTTTCAGCATCGCGGTGCTGCTCATCAGCACAGCGGTTGTCGTGCTTGTGGCATCAAGGCTTTTCAGGGCCGAAGTGCTGATGTACGGAAAAAAATTCTCGCCAGTGCAGCTCTTTGACCTTATCCTAAAAGGGAAATAGGTGGCAGGCTTGCCGAACATCAGCGGGAAAAAAGTTCTTTTTATAATTGCCCAGCAAAACTTTCGGGACGAAGAACTATTCGAGCCAAAGGCCGTTCTCGAAGCGGCAGGCGCAAGCACCACAATCGCAAGCAAAAAAGCCGGGTCCGCAACAGGAATGCTTGGTGGAAAAGCAAACGCATCGCTCGCGCTCAGCGATGTTTCCCCTGGCGATTTCGATGCGATAATTTTTGTGGGGGGCGGGGGAAGCAGCGTTTTCTTCAACGACCCCGCTGCGCACGATCTCGCGAAAGAAGCCGCTGCGCAGGGAAAAATTCTGGGGGCAATCTGCATTGCCCCGAGCATTCTCGCGAACGCCGGGCTGCTGCGTGGAAAAAAAGCCACTGCCTTCAGCAGCGAAGCCCAGAACCTGCGCGATAACGGCGCTGGCTACACCGGGCAGCCTGTAACAGTCGACGGAAAGATAATCACGGGCAGCGGGCCAGCTGCTGCAAAGGAATTCGGAAAAAAAATCGCGGAAGCGCTCGCAGAGTAAGAAACGGATTATTTTTTCTTGAGCGCATCCCTGTGGAATTGGACCCTGCGGGAATTGAACCCGCGTCTCGGCCTCGTTCGAGTTTCTTTCGAGTTTTCTTTTTCCGAGGTTTTTCTTTTGTTAAAAGAAAAAGCTCTGCGAAGGCCGCATCTTGCCGTTGGACTAAGGGCCCTTTTATGCAATGATTGTTTTTGCAAGGGTTTTTTAATTCCGCCGCTCCCCTGCCGCTTTTTTCATTGCCGCCGCGAAACTTTCCAGTTCGCGCAGCATTTTCGCCTCATTTCCAATATTCTGTTTCACGATATCTACAACTGCGCTTCCGACAATAACGCCGTGCGCGCCAGCGGCAATAACCTGCTGCGCGTGCTCGGGCCTGCTTATCCCGAAACCAATGCACAGCGGCAGGCGCGTCATTCTTCGCGCTGCCCTAATAAGTTCGATTGTTCTTTCCTGAACGCTGGCGCGCGCGCCCGTGACACCCAACACAGAAACCAAGTATACATACCCCTTGCATTTTTGCAGAATTTTCCGCATCCTTTCCCGCGTTGTCGTGGGGCTCACAATGAAAACCGGGTCAATGACGCTTTCGCGTGCAGCCGCGAGAAGTTCTTCCGCCTCTTCAATCGGGCAGTCGGCCGCGAGCACTGCGTCAACGCCGGCTTTTTTCGCGTCCGCGTAGAATTTTTCCACGCCGCGCTGGAAAATCAGGTTGTAATACACAAGTAAGCTAATCGGGATTTTTTCATCCAGCGCCCTAATCCTTTTTCTCCGGGCAAAATCCTTGTCTGTGTCAATTTTTTTCGCGAGTGCCCGCTGGTCGGCCTCCTGAATTGTCTTTCCGTCCGCAATCGGATCGCTGAAAGCAAATCCAAGCTCGAGGGCGTCAGCGCCGCCAGCGCGA
>JAPLVT010000017.1 GCA_026396975.1 Candidatus Iainarchaeum sp. | reverse complement strand
GATGGACCCGAGAGAAAATTCTTGATCACCTCGAGCACCACGACTACGACTGCTTTGTCGGTTTTGAGGGAAGAAAAATAGCCGGGTGGTGGGCTGTTAATAAAGATAGGCGGGCAAATGTTATGAAGGGCTTTATGGTCTATATCCCAGAGCAATTCAGGCATGGCGGGCGCGCGGCTCGATTGACTGCAGAGCTTGCGAGAAGGGCGCAGGCGGGTGGCTTCAAATTTGCGCAGCTGGGGCAAGGCAGAGCGGCAACGGCAAAAGTGCTCGCCAGCGTGCATAGGCAGAGGCGCGAACTTGGCGTTAATGGATTCAGTTTTAACAGCAAAACCGGAAAAGTAACATTTCCACGCCGAAGGCTGTGATTGCAGGAGTTGAAGATAATGATGCTTAAGGGGAAAGCCTGGAAATTCGCAGACAACATCAACACCGATGTAATCATTCCCGCGCGCTACCTCAACACCTCTGACCCGAAAGAGCTCGCCTCGCACTGCATGGAGGACATTGACAGGGATTTTACCAAAAAAATCTCCAAAGGGGACATTATTGTTGCTGGCAAGAATTTCGGCTGCGGCAGCAGCAGGGAGCACGCTCCAATCGCGATAAAACACGCCGGCGTTTCCTGCGTTATCGCGGAATCCTTCGCGCGCATTTTTTACAGGAACAGCATCAACATGGGCCTGCCGATTTTTGAGAGCAGGGGAGCGGCAAACAAAATTGCCGCGGGGAATGAATTGGAAGTGAACGCCGAAACGGGCGAAATAAAAAACCTTTCAAAGGGGGAAACTTACAAAGCAGTTCCCCTGCCGCCGTTCATACAAAAAATAATCTCCCTCGGTGGGCTAATGAAATACGTTAAGCAGGAAGCGAAGAAATAATTCCAAAAAAATTAGGTATTGCAGTGCAGGAGTGGAAAATAATGCCGAACAAAAAATTAAAAATCGCGGTTCTTCCGGGCGACGGAATCGGCCAGGAAATAATGCCGCACGCTGTCAACGTGCTGAAAGCCATTGCCCAAAAATCCGGAATTTCTTTTGAATTCGTTGACGCTCTCGTGGGCTGGGAAGCATACAAGAAGCACCGCACCTGCCTTCCCGACGAAACAGTCCGCGTTTGCAAGGAATCCGACGCGATTCTTTTCGGCGCCGTTGGTCATCCGGAAGCCGACAAATTGCCTCCGAACGAAAGGCCTGAGAGGAGCGCGCTGCTCCCTTTGCGCAAAATGTTCGACTTGTACGCTAACCTTCGCCCGGCGATTGTTTTCAAGCCTCTTGCGACCGCGTGCCCGCTTCGACCTGATATTGTGGGCGATGGCTTTGACATCCTCATTGTGCGCGAACTGACCGGTGATGTTTATTTTGGCCAGCCAAAAACCCTTACTGATGAAGAAGGCGTTGACACAATGCGCTACAAAAGGTTCGAGGTCGAGCGAATCGCAAAAGTCGCCTTTGAAGCCGCCATGAAAAGGGGCAAAAAAGTGCACAGCATCGACAAGGCGAACGTCCTCCAATCAATGGTCTTGTGGAGAAACGTTGTAACGAATGTCGCAAAGAATTACCCCAAAGTCGAGCTGCAGCACCTGTACGTTGACAATGCCGCGATGCAACTTGTGAAGAACCCAAAACAGTTCGATGTTATTCTCGCGGGCAACCTGTTTGGGGATATTTTGAGCGACGAGGCAGCAATGATTACGGGCAGCATTGGAATGCTTCCCAGTGCTTCGCTGAACGACAAGCGCTTTGGCTTGTTCGAGCCGATTCACGGCAGCGCTCCGGACATTATGGGCCAGAACAAAGCCAATCCCATCGCGCAAATCCTTTCAGCAGCAATGATGCTCAAGTACAGCTTCGGCCTTGACAGGGCGCACGACAGCATTTTCGCGGCAGTGAACAGGGTTCTTGAGAAGGGCTTTCGCACTGGCGACATTATGCAGCCCGACAAGAAGTTGTTGGGCACAAAAGAAATGGGCGCCGCGATACTGAAAGAATTAGCTTAAGAGCTTTTTTTTCGTCAAAAGTAGAAACTCAAAGCTTAACAAGCTGCGCTCTTTCCACTCAGTCAAGCTTTTTGATTCCGGAGATCTCTTTTTCGCCCAATGGCGCTTCAAGGTTCAGCGCCAGCAGCGTTCTTCCGCCAACGTCCATCCTGCCGACCTGCATTGTCGCAATGTTTATTTTTTTGCCGGTGTTGGCAAAAAGCTTAAATAGGAAGTTATTGCTATTCCAGTTTAATGCGCAATGTTTTCCCTCTTCTGGTTATTGCAGCGCTTCTCCTCAGCGGATGCGTTTCCCCCGACGATTCAACAATTTTTTCTTCGGGAAAATCCGCCTGGGTTATACTGGTTTATCTTGATTCTGACAACAATCTTGAGCCTGCCTCAATACAGGACCTTGACGAAATGGAACAGGCCGGCTCTGACAATAACGTGAAAATAATTGTCCAGTGGGACAGGATCCCGGGCTTTGACAACAGCAACGGGGACTGGGCCGGCACAAAGCGCTTTTTGATTACAAAAGACGACCAGCAGGGGATTATTGCTTCGAAGGAAATAATGGATCTGGGCGAAGTGGATATGGCTTCCGCTGATTCCATTGCGGATTTCCTAGAATGGGGAATGCAGAATTATCCCGCAGAAAAATATGCCCTGTTTTTATGGAACCACGGCGGAGGCTGGAGTGTCCACACCCAGGATGAGACAAACGGAACACAGGCAAATCTCCAAACATTAAAAGACGCTTTCACCAAAGCCGGC
>JAPLVT010000016.1 GCA_026396975.1 Candidatus Iainarchaeum sp. | reverse complement strand
GAAGCTGCAGAAAGCGGATTTCAGCGCAACAGTGCGGGTGAAAAGCATTGAGCTGATGGAATCGCTGCTGCAGCCGGGCGGGCCCCAGTACAAGCGGCTTTTTTCAATAGAATTTTCTGGGGAACAGTCACAACGTTTGGGAACCCCGCCCTAAAGGGCGGGGCTTGCACAGAATGCCGTTGGCTAAGGCCATTGTAAGCCGACTGCTCCCTTAAGGAAGCAACTTGTGCAAGCCAAACATTGCGAGTCAGCTTAAGCCGGCTACCTGCTTCAGCACGCTTTCGGGATCAAAGTAGTACTGCTGTATCACGCTTTCAACTGCGCTGCGCTCCGCGATTCCTTTCGCAAGCAAGAACTCGATAATGCGCTGCCTCACCATCATTTCGCCGCGCAACTCGTTCTTTGTCATTCCGGCTCTTTCGGCGAGTGTTTCAACCACATGCGAGGGAATGTTGGTTCTTTCGACCATGCCGTTCTTCTCGTCCAGCTCGAAAATATTGCTTAACAGCACTTTTTCATCCATCCGGCTTATTTCCGCGACATGCTTCACCCTGCGCAGCATCCCCTTTTTCCTGTCATAGTTCCTCTGCATCACCACGACAAGGTCAAGCAACGGCAGCATCTGCTCCGGCACATTCATCGGCGCGCTCCGCAGGCGCAGCATCATCTCCCTCGCGGTATTGCTGTGCACTGTTCCGAGAATTCCCCTGTGGCCCGTGTCCATCGCAACGAAAAGAGTCTGGGCTTCCTCACCCCTAACCTCGCCCACGACAATCCTGTCGGGCCTCATCCTGAGCGTGTTGCGCAGCAGCTCGTCCATTGAAACTGCCTCAAGGTCGTGCAGCCGCGGCTTGCTCTCCAGCTGGATCCAGTTCTCCCTGCCGCCGAGGTCAAGCTCAACTGTGTCCTCAATGCTGATGATGCGCTCGCTGAAAGGGATGAACATCGCGAGAATGTTCATGAAAGTGGTTTTTCCGGTTCCAGCGCCGCCGGTTATTATGAGGTTCATCGGGTAAACGCGCAGCCCTTCAACCATAACCCACAAAAGGGCTGCAAGCTCGCTAGTGATAGTGTTGTTTTCAATCAGGTTCACTATTGAAAGCGGCACCCGGGTGAATTTCCTGATTGTAAGAGTGTGCCCAAAAGGGCTTACATAGCTGAAGGTAGCGTTAGCCCTGCTGCCGTCGGGAAGCCTTGCGTCCAAAAGGGGGTGCGCCTCGTTGAACTGCTTGTTCACTGTTGCAGCAATGCGCTTTATGATCTCAAGCACAAACCCCTGCTCCTGCACCCGGATGCTTGTCTTGCAATTTCCCGCCTTTCTGTGGAAAACAAAAACATTCCTTTCGGCGCCATTGACCATTACCTCCTCAAGCTGGTCGTCGTCTAAAAGAGGCGCGAGCTGCTTGTAGCCGATGCTGCTGTCCAAAACAAACTGCGCGAACAGTTCCGGCTTTGCAACTTTCAGCTGCACTGCGATTGAGGAAAGAGCCTGCTGCAAATCCTGCAACTGCTTTGGCGACGGCAGGTGCTGCACCATCTCATTGACATCCACCGGCTGTATTACATCGCGCCTGAACTGCTCTATAAGGTCTTTTTTCGCGCTGCCCAAATGGCCAAGCAGCGCGTTAAGAGAAGCCTGCCTGCCGATGACCTTTATGAACAGGGCAGCGAGGCGCATGTCCTGCTCGTTTAGGGGAGACGGCAGAATCTCGTAAAAATTGTACGGAAAGCCCTCAAAAATCCGCACGCCACCATAGCCGTGCAGCATCTTTCCCTTTGCTTCCTTCAGCTCTGGCATTAGAGGTCGTATTATATAAAACGTCAATTCATATATAATAATTCTTGTAGCCAAAACAAGGCAAAGCGGTGATAGAATGGCTGTTGAAAAAATCCTGCGGAAAGTGCTGAAAAAAATAACGCCCGCGGAGGCTGAAAAGAAGAAAGAAAAAGCGCTTGCCGAGAGAATAATGAAACAAGTCAGGGAAACAGAGGGCAAGCACATCGATGTAATGCTATGCGGCAGCATCGCACGCGACACGCACCTGCGCGGAGACAATGATTTGGACATTTTTGTCCTTTTCCCCGAACACCTGAGCAGAGAGGAATTCGAAAGCGAGGGGCTGCGAATCGGCAAAAAGGTTT
>JAPLVT010000126.1 GCA_026396975.1 Candidatus Iainarchaeum sp. | reverse complement strand
ATGTTGTTGAAATAGCAGAACCCGCCGAAAAAATCCCTTCCAGCATGGTGCCCAGGCGGACGAAGCAGGGCAAAAGAAAAGCCTTTTCCTGCGCATGCAAGTTCCGCTGCAGTTTGAGCTGCTCCGCAGGCCAAAAGCGCGATTTTGAAGGTGTTTGCGTTGAAAATATTGTCTCCGAGCACGAGTTTTTGCCCGCTGAGCGCTTTTACCTGCTTTATTAGCCCTTCGGAATGCACTAAAAGAAGGCCTTTTTCGCCTATTTCCAAGGGCTTTTCAAAGGTGTTGAAGCCCTTTTTCCGCAAAAAATCTGTTATTGCAATCAGCCTTTCCTTGCGCTCAGGGTGCGAGCCTGTTTCGTGCTCCAGAAAACGCGGGCTGTAAACCAGTGAAAACATTCAGCACACTCAGGGGTAATAGAAGTGTTTTGCGGGAAGGCGGATTCGAACCGACGAAGCCACTAAGGCACCAGCCCCTCAAGCTGGCGGAATAGACCGCTATCCGATTCCCGCGAAAAAACGCTTTTCCTTGACAAGAGGGTTATAAAAAATTGCCAAAAAAGTGATTTAAAGCTTTGCAATCGGGCGTGCCGCGCCTTTTTCGCTACGCTTTCTCTATCTTCACGACCTTAATCCAAAAGGTGAGGGTTTTTCCCGCATACTTATGGTTGAAATCCACAACAACAGTGCTGTCTTTGATTTCTTTTATTTCCCCTTGAGGCCCACCACCAGGAACGCCCACCGGCATCCCAACCACTAGTTTTTCTGGTTCACTAAAATTGCTTTTAGGTATTTCAACTATCTTTTTTTCGTCGTAAGCTCCATACGCCTTTTCAGGGGGTATTGTTACTGTTTTTTCTTCGTTTAGTTTCATGCCCCTAACTGCTTCGTCGAATCCGTCAATAGCCTTATCGGGCCATTGAGTTGCGCCAACAACAAAGGTGTAAGGTTCTCCTCTGTCCAAGCTTGAATCAAAAACCGCGCCGTCCTGCAGCGTGCCCTTGTAATCAACGTTGACAGTGTCGCCCGCCACCACAACATTGCTCATGTCTCCGCCCCCATTTCCGCCCTGCCCTGGCTGCGTGCATCCGCTCAACAGCAATGCAAGCAGCAGCGCCGCAAAAGCGGCTTTTTCGGCTTTCATAAGGCAGTTTAATTTGGTGTTGGAATGTTTTAAAAGTTTTTTCATGGCGCGCGCGGGCGGTTTTCCCGATTGCTGCAAGAAAACACAATAATTAAATTGTTGGTCTTCCTTAATCAGCATGCCATGCCAAAAAAATTCAAGTATCCGAGGCTAACCGCGCTTGCGGCAGCGATGATAGCAGCGTATTTCTTGTTCAGCGTGCCGGCTGTCGGCGCTTTCTTTTCCAATTTGGACGGCTGGGGCTATCTGCTGGCGCTGTTCGCGGGCATTCTTTACTCTTACGGCTTCACTGCGCCTTTTGCGACAGGCATGCTGCTCTCAATGAAGCCTGACAATGTTTTCATCGCAGCCGCGATTGCGGGCGTCGGCTCGCTGTTCGACGACATGGTTATTTTCGCTGTCGTCAGGCATTCTTTCATGGGCGAGTTCGAAAGCATCAAGCGCACAAAGGCGGCGCGCGCAATAAGCGGTTTTGTCGGCAGGGCTTTCGGCGAGAAAATAAAATCAGCGCTCACTTACGCCCTGGCTGCATTCATTATTGCGAGCCCGCTGCCCGACGAGGCCGGCGTAACATTGCTCGCGGGGCTTTCAAAAATAAAGCCGCTGCATTTTGCGGCAATAAGCCTGCTGCTGAACACAACAGGGATCCTTATAATACTGTCCATAGGCTAGCTTTTTGCGTGGCCCGCGTGAAGGAGCAAAAGTAATT
>JAPLVT010000062.1 GCA_026396975.1 Candidatus Iainarchaeum sp. | reverse complement strand
ATCTTCCAATCTCGTGCCGGATTTTTTTAGCGCGCTTTCCAGAATTGGTTTTGCGTATTCCAGATGGTGCACGGCAAGTTCGCGCGGGATTAATCCGCCTTCTTTCGTCGCAACGCTGTGCCTCTCGTTCGCAAGGATGTTGCACTTGCCGCCTTCGTCGCTTACAATCGCAACCGAAAAGGTATGCGCAGTTGACTCCACCCCTAAACAAATCATATTGCCCACTTCAAACAATTTTGTTCTGCGGCTTTCCAGCCTAAAATGCCCTTGTATTTTCAATTGTAATTTTGCGTAGGTTTTGCTGCGCTTCTGCAGTCATCCAGCCGTAGTTCGGCGTAAGCAGAATGTTTTTTATTTTTGCCATCTTTTTTCTCAGCCCCGCATCTTCGATGTCCTCAAACCATGCGAATATTTTTCCCTTCTTTGCAGCGCCCATCACTGTGCTTATGTCGCACAATTGGTGCGGCGAGGGATTGAGCAGCACCGCACCGCGCTTTAGCATCGCGACTCTTTCTCTGTTTAAGATTTTTTTGGTTTGCTCATTCAATTCGCAGTTGAGGCTTACAACATCGCTTCTGCGCAGCAGGTCATCCAATTCCCTGTATCGCACTCCCTTGTGTTCCCAGCCGATTTTTCTCGTGCGCGAGTAATAGCAAACGTTCATTCCGAAAGCCAACGCTATTTCGGCGACCCTGCTGCCAATTGCCCCTAAGCCAACAATGCCAATCGTTTTTCCTTTCAATCCCCAGCCCATAAAGTTCTCAAAGCCCCACTTCCCCTTCCTTACGAAATTGAGCGCTTCACAGGTCTGCCTTGCGATATTAAGCAGCACGGAAAATTCGAGCTCTGCGATTGATTCTGTGGCATACTGCGGTACACTGCAAAGCGTAATCCCCTTTTCTTTCAGGAAGCCCAAATCGAAGTGGCCGTAGGCGGTGTGCATTGTCCCGATGTAGCGCAGCGCGCCATTATCAAACAGTTTGTTGGGATAATCGTCAAAAAGCCTTACAACAAGCGCGTCCGCGCCTGTCAGGTGTTCAGCCCTGAGCGTGCCGGCGTATTCCTTCTCAGCAAAAACAACTTTGACCTCGCCGGCAAGCCCTTTCAGCGCACTTACAAACTCTTTTTCCAGCGGCTGCTGGCGCAGGTCGTACAAAACAAGTTTGCGGAATCGCATTCCAATTCCCTCAATCATTCCTTACGGGCTCATGGCTGGCTTTGCCTCAAGCACTTTTCTTATGAGAATTTCGTCAACCGGCCCGCGCCTTAGCACTTTTCCCGTTGTGAGGTCGTAAATCGTGCTCGGGGGGTTGTGGGGCAACTCGCCCGCGTCGACAATCATTGTCGCCTTGTTGCCGAACTGCTTTATTACTTCCCTGCCGCTGTAGATGCTCGGCTTGTCGTACATGTTCGCGCTTGTCGCAGTGATCGCGCTACCGAGCGTGGCGCACAATTCCCATGCGAAAGGGTGGCTGCTTATCCTGAATGCGATAGTGCGCTCGCTTAATTCAAGGGGCACGCTTGGCTGCTTTTCAACAACCAGCGTGAGCGGCCCTGGCATGAATTTCTCCGCCAGTTTTTTCGCGTCGTCGGTTATTTTTCCGAAAGCCGCTGCCTGCTGCAAATCGGCCACAATTATTGAAATCTGCTTTGTGGGCGGCTGCTGCTTTATTGCCCCAACCTTTCTTATCGCCGCGGGGTGCCTTGCGTCGGCGCCCAGGCCGTAGCTTGATTCTGTCGGAAAGACCACTGTGCCGCCTTCGCGCAGCACTGCCGCTGCTTTCTGCGCCACTTCTTTCCTGTTTCCCTCGAATAATTTTGATATTACCGCCATTTTTTGCCACCTGCCGCGCGGAATTTTGCTGTTTCTTGGCTCCTTTCTCCCTAATAAAAGAGAATTATCGCAGCCGCGTTGTACGCGAAATGCGCTATGATATTTGGGTACAAGTTTTTATTTAATTGGAACGTTTTGGCTAAAATCAGCCCGAGCACGAATGCGCCGGCTATTTCCGCAACCGAGAAATAAAGCGCGTGGAACAGCGCGAATACCAGTGTGCTGCCAAGCAGCCCGATTTTTTGCACGAGGAAGCCCCTGAAAAAGACCTCCTCGCCCACAACGCGCGTTGCGACAAGGCAGAGGAATAGCGGGAACAGCCGCATTTCCGCTACGCTGCTTTGGACATTCTGCAGGTCGCTTATGCCGAGAAGCGAGAGAACAGTTACTAAGATAACTGAAGCCGCCAAAAGCCCTGCAAAAAGCAGTATTGTTTTTTTCGCCAGCGCTTTTGGAAGGATTTTTTTGAAGCCAAGCGCGTTCAGCGCGACTGGCAGTTTTTTCTTTTCGGAAAGAATGTAAAGTGCGGGCAGCAGTATGAGCAGCATGTCTGCCGCGAGGCTTGAGATTATTTCGGCACTCATTCATCCCTCTTTTTGTTGCGGCGCTGGTTTTTTTTCGGCTGCGGTGTTCAGCTTTCTTTTCTGCGCCATTCTGTGTAGCCGCATTTGCCGCAGCTTACTCTTTCCTTGTGCTCTGCCATGAAAATCCCCGGGCCGCATTTCGGGCAGGCCTGCCTCTTTCTAACCGCTGAGTTTCCGTCAACAGTGTAAAGAGTCGATTTCAAGTGCTTCGGGTGCTTTTTCCTCTGTTTTTTCCCTTCTTGCTTTTTTTCTTTTTCAGC
>JAPLVT010000038.1 GCA_026396975.1 Candidatus Iainarchaeum sp. | reverse complement strand
TTTGCTATGCTGCGGGCGCTGAAGCGGTTTTTTGCTGAGGAGCGGGCTCAGGGCGAGTGGAACAGCGTTTACATGCTGATAGTTCTTGTGATAGCCGCGCTTGTCCTGATTGCCGTGATAAAGCCGATGTTCAGGCAAAGCCAGAATGTTATACAGAAGACGCAGCCGAAAGCGAGTTGAAAGCAATTTTTTTGCAGGGAATTGGAATGCTCGGCGGTCTGTTTTCTTTTGCCAGGAAGCCGCGTGGCTGCGATCGTGGTTTGCCGCGAAAGTTGGCGCTCGGCAGGGGCGGCCAGGAGAGCGCGCCGTTCGAATTGCTGATTGCGGTCATCGTGATGGGGTTTGTGATTTTTGTCGGCATGAGGGCAATGAGCCAGCTTAATTGCCAGAAGTGCGTCGGCGAAACCGAGGCAAAGCTGGAGGAGCTTAAGACGAAGATTGAGATTGTTGTCACGCAGAAGAGCCCGCAGACAATCAGTTTTTACACGAGCGGGTGTTTCAGCTCAGAGGATGAAATGCTAATAATCAAGGATGAGACAGAGCCGCAGGTGTGCGCCGCTTACTGCGGCAGCGCGAAAAACATTTGCACCGTATTGAAGTATGTTTACAACGGGAAAAATTGCGATCAAATTTCGATGATAAAGTGCCTTAATATCAGCCCGGAAACAGTTTTCGCGACTGAGAGCTGCAGTGACGAAAGCTGCAGGTGCAAGGACAGGGAGGAGAGCGAGGGCCTTGAATTGGTCGGCATCAGGGATGAGATGCCGCACGGCCATTACCTTTTGCTGAACAAGAGCAGGGTTACCGACACTTTTCCGACTGTTTGCGCTTACAGGTATGCGGATTGAATTCAAATGCTTTTCTTTGAGTTGGAATCAGGCGCCGCTGTTCGGCGGGAGCGTTTCCGGTGAGTAACAATGCTTGGCTTTACCTTGAGCAAAATGAATCTCCTGATTCTTGTTACGGCTCTTTTCAGCATTATCGCTTTCTTCATGTTCAGCTTTACAGACATAGCGGTTGCCAGGGGCGCGCAGCAGATGGTAGACAACTACCTGCAGAGCGTTGCTGGTGTCGTGAGCAACCAAACACTGTGTTTCACCTCGCCCATTACTGTGCCCGAGACAATAGAGTACAGCGGCGGCATACAGCAGAGCAAGCGCTATTACTATGTTATGTACCTTAAAAGGAACCCGGAGAACTACGACCCTGAAAGGCTCAGCACGCTAATAATGCAGATAGCGAATAGGAAGGAGCAGGACAAAATAATCGCGGCGACAAAAATAGACCTTAACGCCGAAATTCTTCTTTACGACTGGGACCCAAGCACTTTCAACGTCGTATCACAGCCTTCCTTCAAGCTTGACCCGCTTTCGGAGGGCGTCCCGAAAAATTCCATTGTGCTCATAAAAGAGACTTACATGGGAAAGAACTACCTGCATGTGATAGCATGCAGCAGCGCTCCGGCTGTCTGCCAGCAAAACCTGCAGAAAGCAGCCTGCCTGATTAAAAGCGGCAGGCCAAAAGGCTCCATATGCTTTCCGGAATGCGAGGAATGAGAAAGAATGGGCAAGAAAAAATTGTTTTTTCCGGAATCTCCCGTGCGGGTCAGAACTGAAAATGAGAAAGGCTTTTTGGGGCCGATTGGAGACGACCTTCCTTCCCTGATCCCGCTTCTCTTCGCGCTCGTGATGTTCTTCTATGTTTTCACTTTCACGTGGGGCGTTTTCGACAAGAGGGACGCCTCGTTCGACAACGCGATGGACATACTGCGGGTAAGCAACAGCCTCAAGGGAAACAACTACATCACGGGCTTTGTGGAGTTCAGCGGGAGGTGCGAGGAAGCGAAGACAGTGCCGCGCATAAAATTCCTTGGCGGGCTGCTGCCGCTCTCAACCGGCACCATCGAGCGCTTTGGGGGCGTTGACGCCGAAGAAATCGCGGGCAACCTGCTGAAGGACTCCGACGGCAAGGCATTCGAGTGCACGAACGCCGGCGACGAGAAGCCGGATGTAACGAACGCGCAGACGATAGTCAGGTTTTTCCCTACCGCGCTTGAATTCAAGAACGATAAAGGGTCATTTTATGTCAGGCCCGTGCTGCTGGTGGTAGTCGCATGGAAATAGCGAGGCGCAGGATTACCGGCAAACACCCCTTGCTTGCCAATGCCCGGCTATGCAGCCGCAGGAACAAAAAATGCTTGGCGGGCATGAGAGGCCAGGCAGCGCTGAGCGACTCGCTTTACTTCCTGCTGATAGTAAGCGGTCTTTGCGCCTTCCTTTTCTTCTTCGCGGCAAACTACGGGCTTGTGGTGGAACAGCAGGTCGTGAGGCAGTACAGGAGCGAGTATGCGACAGCATCACTTGAAACAATACTATACAGCAGCACGCCCCGGGACCCGTCAAAAGCCCTCGACCAGGCTGAAGAGGTGGATTACCTACTTGCGGCAGTGAAAGAGGATTATGCCGACGACCAGGTTCTGGACGACACCAACGCGATCCTCACCGAGGGCATCAAGACAATAATGGAACCCTTCGCGGACAACAGCGACTACATGTTTTTCATTTACATGCCGGAAAAGAAAAAGTTCGTTTACAACCTGTTCTTTGTGACGGAATTCGAGGTGTCAGGCAAAGAGGTAACGCAAACCAGGAAAGCGACCCTGCTGTGCAACCCAAAATCCCTGGACGACGTCGAGGAAACAATAACCGGAGTTGGCGCAATAGCCCAAAGCAACAGCAGCATGCAGATGATAGAGATTGCCGAAGGCGGCGCAGAAAAATACCCGCCCGCGCAGGTCAACCTAACGATGTGGGTGCCGACAGAAATAGACTGGTCAAAACTGAACTGCAAAGAATACAATCCGCCCGGCACAACCTAAAGCGCGGCAAGGCTTCTCCCCGCGGACCATGAACCGCTTCAGGATTTTTTGCCGCATGTGGGGCAAACATATTTTTTCTCGCCCGCGAGCTGTTCGCTTCCCTTGGCGCACTTTGGGCAAAAAGCGGTTCCGCACCCGGGACAATAAACAACCTCGGCGCCGCTTGCACCGCAATTCGGGCACTCATCGGCAGCCTTATCTTCGCCGCCCTCTTCCCCAAGACCAGCAAGGCTGAACTCTTCGTCCAACAACTCCGAAGGCTTCTTTTTCTTCTCCCCCGGCTTTTGCGTTGCTCCCTTGTCCTCGGAAAAAAGGTCCTCTATGCTCAAGTCCTTAATCTCCTTCTCAGCCAGGCCGCCCTGATCCGCGGCATGGGCTTCCGCAGGCATTGTTTCCTGGGCCCCAGACCGCTGTTTCGCCCTCTCCTCCTTTGTGCGGCCCCTCTTTGCCCTTTCGGCAACTCCGGCTTTGCCGCTAATCCTCTGCCTTTCCCTCTCCATCCTTTCGGCTGATTTCTTCTTCTCCTCGTCATCGCTCAACTGCGCGAAAATGTTTTCCGCAATCTGCTCGAACTCGTCTTTTTCGGGCAGGCGATTGTTCCTTTCCTTGAATTTCTTGACCTCTTCGAGAGCCATGCGCATCGTTGCATCCTTGCCAAAAGAACCTCCCTGCGGGGCAGGCTGCCGCTGGATCTGGCTGACAATATCGCTTACCTCGCTGTCGTCTTCGGCGGCAGCGCTGACCACAGGCTCGTCTAGGTCCCGAGGACCTGCAACAGGCAGTCCCTGCCTCTCAAAACGCCGCAAACGCCGCGGAACACCATCACCCATCCAATACCGCCCTCAAAAAAATCCTGTGCGCCACTGGGCAAAGCCCCTTTAGTTTATTATAGTTTAATCCCATTTTTAATCATTACGCCGGCGCAGGCTTTTTCATTCGGCTTTTCCCTGAACGCCAGCGCCCGGTGATAGCGCCGGCGTGGTCTCAACCTTGCCCAAGCGTAATTATTGCGCTTCCTCGGCGGCGCTATGTGTACATGGGTGTTTCTGTTTCTTCCGAAGTTTGGCTTTCAAGGCGCTGGGTTTCGCCGCTTACTTCCTTGAGCTTTTTGAGGTGGTCAAGCAGCGTCTTTTCTGTTTCTTTCGCTTCTTTCACCAGCGGCTTTACGTCGATATGCAGCCCGAACATTTCGTTCAGCTTCTCAATAAGCGCGGCAGCCGCCTTGTAGTCAGCGGCTATTTCAACGTTGCCAAGCAGGCTGAAGGCCTCTATCGCCCTGTCCTTGAATTCAAGCATCATCAGCGCGGTGATGCCGCTTGTTATGCCTTCCTTTATTACCTCGACCTTGTTCTCGCGCAGCATTTTCTTGCTCTGCTCGTCGCTGGCAATGCCGTAAATTTTCTCCTTTCCTTCCTTTTCCGGCGAAGCCCTGATGCCGTTCAGTGAGACAACACGCTTTATTTTCTTTTTTTGTATCCAGTCGACAATCGCCTTGCTAAGCGGGGGGATAAACTGCTGCGGCACCACCTGCTCGCTGACCAAAACAACAATCTTGTGCCGCGTGTCAGCGTAAATCCTGCTCGGGTGCACTGGCAGGCCGTCGTGAACCCTTATTATTGGGACAAAAATATTGCTCTCGATATAGCCGACTTCCTTGCACTCAAGCTTCTCGCTCAGGTACTTTACCGCAATAGTGCCAATCAAGCCCATTCCCGGAAAGCCCTCAATGAGCGTGTAGCCGCTGAGGTCAATCGGCTTTTTCTCGACAAAATTTATTACAGTGCTGTCAACAGTGATTCTCAAAAAAACACCCTCGCCTGCGTTTTTGAACTGCGAGCAATTATAAGGAATTACTGGTTTAATAATTTTTCTTTACGCCGGCGCAGGCGCTGTGCACGGCTCTTTCCTGAACGCAGGCAACAGCAATAGCGCCGGCGTAATTTCAATCTCGCCTGAGCGTGATTTTTTGCCGGTGCAGGCTTTGGCATTCAGCTCTTTTC
>JAPLVT010000098.1 GCA_026396975.1 Candidatus Iainarchaeum sp. | reverse complement strand
GCATTCTAAGATTGAGATAAAAAGTATTTTAAACAATGTATTCCACCGCTTTTAAGCAGTATTTAATGCGGTGGAATACGTGTGTCAAAAATCACTCTTGTGGTTTTTAACATCAGGGCAGGCTTTTCTTTCAGAATCGTACTACTCCTGCAAAATTACCTTGAAAAAGCCCTTCCTGCTCTTTTTTCAGAACCGCACTATTTCCCTGAACTCCCTGAACCTGCGCTCTATATCTGCTTTTGAAAGTGCTAGCATCCTCTGCAATCCCATCCCTTCCGCGTTGAAGGAAGCAACTGTGTTGCCGTACATTACAGCCCTCCTGAAGCTGTCCTCGCTCAGGTCTCCGCTTTGCGCCAGCACCCCCATCATTGCGCCGGCGAAGCTGTCCCCGCATCCCGTTGGGTCAACCACATTCTCAAGCGGATATGCCGGCGCTGTAAAGCAGCCTTTTGCTGTGCACAACAGCGCGCCGTGCTCGCCTTTTTTTATTATCGCGAGCCTGCTGTCAAGCTCGAGGATTTTTTTCGCAGCCTGCACCAAATTTGGCGTTCCGAACAACTGCCGCGCTTCAGAATCGTTCATAAGGCAGATGTCGGCTTTTTTCACTACTTCAAGCACTTTTTTCCTTTTGTTTTCGATCCAGTAATTCATTGTGTCGGCGATCACAAGCAGCGGCTTTTTGCGCATCTGCCCGAGCACTTTCAGCTGCAGTTCAGGGTCAATGTTTCCAAGCAGCAGAAAGTCAGCCTTGCGGTATTCTTCCGGCAGCTTAGGGCTGAAGGATGAAAGAACATTCAGTTTTGTTTCAAGCGTCCGTGCGATGTTGATGTCCATGCCGTATTCCCCGCTCCACCTGAATGTTTCCCCCGCTGCCTTTTCGATGCCCGCTGTGTCAATGCCCCTGCTTTCGAAGAAACGCAAATGCTTTTCGGGAAAATCACTGCCAACAACGCTCACTATTCCAGGCTTTGTGAAAAAAGAGGCGGCAACAGCGGCATAGGAGGCGCTTCCCCCAAGCGTGCTGTCTGTTTCGCCGAAAGGGGTCTTTATGCTGTCAAAGGCAATTGTCCCGACAACTACCATTTTGGGCATGGGTTTCACAGGCCCGCAAGGGCCTTTTCAAGGTTCGCCATGTTGCGCTCAATGGTGCTGTTTGCGTCCACAACCCTGAGCAATTTTTTCTTTTCGTAATAGCCGATCAGGGGCGCGGTTTTTTTCCTGTAGGTTTCAAGGCGCATCTTCACTACCTCAGGCCTGTCGTCATCCCTGCGCACAAGCTTTCCGCCGCAGTCGTCGCATTTTCCGTCTTCCTGCGGCTGCAGTGTCTTAAGGTTATAAACCATTCCGCATTTGCCGCATTGGACGCGCGAGCCGAGGCGCGATATTATTGTCTCGTCGCTTGCCTCTACGTCGACAACCGCGTCAAGCTTCAGGCTGATTTTTGCGAGTATTTTTTCAAGCATCTCAGCCTGTTCCACTGTGCGCGGAAAGCCGTCCAAAATAAACCCATTCCCTCCAAGCGCCTTCAATTTCCCCTCCACAAGCGCGCCAACAGTGGCATCATCCACGAAAGCGCCCTTGTCCATTATTTCCCTTACTTTTTTTCCAAGCGGCGTTCCCTTTGCGGCTTCTTCCCTCAAAAGGTCGCCTGTGCTAATCTGTGCAAGGCCGCGCGATTCCACCAACCGCTGCGCTATTGTTCCCTTTCCCGCTCCCGGCGGACCCAAAAAAACCATTCTCAAAGCCATTGCAGCCACCAAAAAAGAAAAACAAGATTTTACTGAATGATTGGGCGGATTCTTTTAAAAACCAATCCCGCGAGCCCTGCCCAAACAATGTTGCTGAAGAAAAGCGCAACCATAACGCCCCTGACCGTTGGTTCAGGCATTCCCGCCAGGAGATCAGTGAAATATAACCACGGTAATTGTATTGCAAACGCAGCCATTGCCGCCACCAAAAAATTTTCTTTCCTGGCAAACGCCCCCGCAAAAAAGCCGAGTATCACATTGCCGCCGATTACAAAAGGATTGCCAAACGCTATCGCAGTGTAAACGCTGCCCGCTGCGCCGCTCAAAGCGCCACCCCACTTTCCGTACAAAAGCGCTGCAAGAAAAATTGCAATCTGGAAAAAATGGAACTTGAACCCAAAAGGAGTTTGCAGCACTATCATCCCCAAAATGTTTGGGAACAGGGCGAGAAAGCCGAGCATTAAAAACGAGCGGTGCGAGAACCTAACACCAAAAATGTTTTCATACAACTGCATGCTAAGGAAAAAGCCTGCAAATCTTTTTTAAATCAACCTTTCCCAGCAGGAATCAGCGTTCCCTCAGGCCGTTGATTAAGTCAAGCCTCAGCTGCTCCAGGATAGTGAATAGCCTTGGCGACATTGTCCTGCGGTTGAGGCAATTGGTTATGTTTGCCACTTGCCTCCTTGCAAATTCTCTGGTTAAGCGGTACCGTTTCCTTGTTTCAAGGTCGTGCCCAAAGTTCTTCAATTCTTCTGGAATTGCCGGGTTCTCGTACAACTCGTGCATTGCCCTGAAGTTTTCCCGCGCTTTTTTCCCCTCTTTTGGAATCAGGTATTCAAGCAGGGACATCTGAATCCTAACGCCCCTGCCAATGCTCACCATCTGGCGCCTTTCCTTTGAACTCCAAGCCTTTTTCGGAACCTTGATCGCAGCCATCCTCTCAAGCCCCCTTCGCAAAAAAATCAACCACAACCTGCTCTTTTGTCGCGCTGAACGAGCGCACTTTTTTCCTGAAAAGGACTTTCCAACGCATTCCAGCTTTTTCCGCCGCAGCCCTTATCTCCCGCAGCGGTTTTTCGCTGTCGCTTTTTTCCACGAACCTGTAAAAGTGCACAACGCCGCCCTTTTCTTTCAGCGCAAGCAGCGCGCTGCCCAAAAAGCTTTCAGCGCCTTCCGGCAGCGGCATCACAACCCTGTCGCACTTTCCAGCCAGCGTCTTTGGAACAACCTTCCGCACGTCACCCTTAACCGCCTCTACTTTCCCAGCAACCTTGTTCAATTCAATGTTTTCCTGCATCTGCCTAAACGCGACAGGATTCAGTTCAATCGCGAAAGCCTTCCCCATCGGACTGTTTTTCGCGAAAACAATTGGGAATGGACCGACGCCAGCGAAGAACGCGCCGACAACCTCGCCTGGCTTTATCAGCCTTGCGATCCTCAGCCTCTCCGTGCTAAGCCGCGGGCTGAAAAAAACTTTTCCCAGGTCAACCTTGAAAGTGCAGCCGCTTTCCCTGTAAGTTGCAGCCTTGTTCCGCTTGCCCGCAATCACTTTCACTGGCTGCACCCTGTACTTTCCCTTGTGCTTGCCTGTCACCATGCACACCGTCCTAAAGTGCTTGTTCATCAGGAGCACGGCGGTGCCGATTACCTTCGCCTTGTGCTCAAGCAGTTCGGGCACCTGTATGACAGCGATGTCGCCGACGCTGTCAAAGGAAGAAATCAAGTGCCGCATTTCCTTTTTTGTGAGCTTTCCTTTCAAGGCCTCTTTCAGGTCTCTCGGGCGCTTTCCGCCGCTTTTTTCCGCCATGTTTGCCACTCGTAAGTATATTAAAGAATTAGATTATTAATTTATTTTCACATGGGCATCCAGGCGCTTTTGTACGATTTGTTCGGCAAGCGGATTGCCGAAAGCGGCACTTACGGCGCGGTTGAATACGCGGTTTACGGCGCGATAATGCTCGCGCTCTGTTTTTTCGTGATATTCCCGATTCTCGACAGAAGGAAAATAAGGTTCAACGCGCGCTTCATGCTCGCGCTTCTGCCCTACATTCTTTTCGGTTCCGCGTTGAGGGTGCTTGAGGACATGCGCGTGCTGCCGAGCAGTTGGAACCCGCTTGAGCCCGCATACTATTTCGTGACGCCGGGGATTTACCTGCTTGTGGCTGCAATCACGATTGCCGCGCTTTTTGTTTCGCAGGCCGTGGCGAAGAAGAATGAAAAACTGTTCTTCAATTTTTTTGCTGCCATTGGGCTTGTGCTGTGCGTTCCCGTTGTGATTTTCGAGTTGCTTAATTTCAGGGCATGGCTGGGATTTGTCGCCGTGCTCGCGCTCGTGGCCGTAATTGTGGCATCGCTTTTTTTCGCCTTCAAAAAAATCAACTCAAAAATTCTTGCCGGCAACCTTAATGTTCTCGCGCTTTCGTCGCAGGCGCTTGACGGCAGCGCGACTTTTGTCGCAACGCAGTTTTTCAGGTGCGGCGAGCAGCACCCGCTAAGCGATTTCTTGCTGCAGGCAATGCCATTCAGTTT
>JAPLVT010000108.1 GCA_026396975.1 Candidatus Iainarchaeum sp. | reverse complement strand
TTCTTTGGCAACCCGTAGACTTTCTTTTCTTTGCGAAAGAAAAGAAAGGATCGGTTGGACCCTCCGGGACTTGAACCCGGGTCTCTACCACGCTGGAGCATTTTTTCCTAAAGGGAAAAAGGCTCTTGCAGCGCGAAGCGCTGCATTTTTTCCCGAATTTTTTTTTCGGCTTTTTCTTTTTCCCGAGGCTTTTCTTTTTTAAAAAGAAAAGGCTCTGCCAAGGTAGCGTCTTGCCGTTGGACTAAGGGCCCTTGTTCAAAGCAACTATCAGTAAGTAAATCATTAAAAAGTCTAGAGATTAGGGCTGGCGGGGCCGGCTGCTTACGGGCTTATGAGTATTACGCTGTCGCCCCTTACCATTAGCTTGCCGTATTTTTTCTGCGGCTGCCCGTCGCGCAGCTGCTCCGCGTTTTCCAGCACAATGTTTAGGTGCACGTCGAAGCTTTTTAGCGTGCCCCTTATTGTCACGTCGCCTTTTAGCACGACAAGAATTTCCTTGCCGATTGCCTCGTTCAGCATGTCGAAAGGTCTGTTGGCCATAAAAAAACACCCCCAAAGTGAAAAGCTAAATCGCTCCTTTTTTTGCGAGAGGAGTTATTTTTTTCCTCTTTTAAAAATGTTTTTCAATCTGGTTAAAAACCCTATCCTTGCGGGCTTGGCGATTACTGCCTCTTTCGCGCCGCTGATTTTTGCGGCTATTTTTCGCATTGCAACGGAAGCAGGGGCATCGGGCTTGCGCAGCATCAGGGGCTGCACGTTTTCCTGCATGAAGCTTCTCCTCACCTCAGCGTCCATGGGGATAACTCCATAGATGGGAAGTTCGAGCATTTTCATTATGTCCTCGCCTTTTACCTCGCCTTTTTCGCCTGTGCTGAAGTTTATTATTACGCCGATTGGGTTGCAGCCCAGGCGCTGCGCTACGAGCTTTGTTTTGAGGACATCGGCGATGCTTGGAGGGTTTGGCATTGTTATGAGCAGCGCTTCGTCCGAAGCAGCGAGAGAGGCCATTACAGTGCGCTCTATTCCGGGCGGGCAGTCGAGCAGCACGAAATCGTAGTCGCCCGCGACCTGCTTTACGACGCTCTGCAGCCTGTCGCTGTCCACGCGCCTGTAGCTTTCAAGGCTTAGGCCGCTTGGCATGAACTTGACTCCGCCGGGGCCGTCGTAAATCGCGTCCTCCACGTTGCTTTCCCCGAGCAGGACATCGTGAAGTGTTATTGGGGAACTGTGCATTCCAAGCAGCAGCGAGAGGTTTGCCATTGCGATGTCCGCGTCCACAAGCAGCACTTTGAAACCGCTTTTTGCGAGCGCGATGCCGACGTTTGCTGTCAGCGTTGTCTTGCCGACCCCGCCTTTGCCGCTGGCGATTGCAATTGTCCTGCTCATATAGAAATAAAACCCCTTTCTTTTGTTTATTGCCTTTTTGCGGTTCTATTTTCCGCTTTTTTTCCCATTTGTTTATTCCACTATTATAACGTTATTTTGTTTTAATAATCTTTTCCTGGCGCGCGGGCGGTTTTCAGAATCAGGCCCTCAATTGCTTTTTCAGTGCGCCCTCAACCTCTTTCGCGAGCGCCCGCAGTTCAATCGTGCTGAGGCTGCTGTTCGCCCTCACGATGTAAAGGGAGCTGTCAAGCGAAAGCAGCGAAAGCCATTCCCTTTCCCCCCTGAGCGCCACAACGTCGGCTTTTCCGATGTTGCTGTTGATGTGCTTCACAAGAGCCACTGCGCTGCGCACTTCGGCGTGGCCGTCGCCCTCGCTGCTGAAAACAACGCCGTTTTCCGACTTTCCGACGGTAACGCTGTTGACCAAATGTTTTTTCTTTATGCACTGCAGTATTTCCCTTGCTTCCTTGCCCACAATCGGCGGATGCCTTTTCGCGAGCACGTCGTTCAGCACTATGAGCTGCTGCCGCGGCACAACAGTGTCGTCGAAGTCAAGGACCTTCGCAGCGAGCCTTGCAAGAATATAATACAATCCCATCAAGCAACACCATTTTTACCGCAAAATGCCATATAAGCCAATAAAACAAACAATCCAAACAAGCAGTGGCACCTTTTTTATTTTATGCTGCCCAGGCCGAATTTGCCGAGCACAGCCGCCCTCGGGGCTTCTTCCGCGGCGCCGGCGCCGAGAGATTGCTGCACAAGCTCGGCGCTATAGCCGCTTGCCATCATGCGCTGCAGTAGCTGCATGTTCAGCGGCTTGGGCAGCTGTATTTTTTCGTTGAAGGCGATTATGAGGTCGACCTGCTGCCTTGAAAGCCTGCTGACGTCAAAAACGCCCTGCTTGGCCCTTCCGGTATTCAGCGCCAAGCACAGGCCCTGCATGCCGAAGAATTGCTTGCCGAATTTCAATGATTCAAAAAGCGCTCCGACAACCTCGTTTTCCCTCAAAAGCAAAATCGCTTCCTCCATTCCGGCGGCGCCCTCTGTCGTCATCACAAGGTATCCCGTGAAGCCGCTTTTCAGCAGTTCGCCTGCTTTCGCGAGAGGGCTGACCTCCTGGAAGGAAACGTGCTTGTCCAGCAATTCGCCTACGGGGATGTTCACTTCAATCCCTCCAGTATGATTACTACGTCCGCTGTGTTGCGCAGCGCTGCGGCGCTCGCTTCCTCGGCCATAACGGCAATTGTTTCCTTTCCGTAGCGCTTCGCCTTTATTATTATGGGCAGGAAATCGCTGTCCCTAGTGACAAGCGCGATTGCGTGGATGCTTTTGTTGAAAACCGCTTCCGTGGCGTCAACAGCCATTGCAACATCGATATCCCCTACGGTGATGATGCTTTCAAAGCCCTGGTTGACAACCGCTTCCACCAGCTTGTTGCTCGCGAACTGGTTGAGAAAAACCTTTGCAATCTTGAGGTTGCCGTATCGCAGAAGCACTTTTTTTATTTCCTGAAGGTTTATGCCGAGCTCCTTGCGCAGAATGTTGGGTCCGTCGACAAAAACAGCTATGTTCTTCTCCTTCTTGCGCTCCATTACTCCGCCGATTTTCTTCTTTACGCGTTCCAAAACCATGGCAGGTGACCCGCTAAAACCAAATAGGTGTTAATTCGATAAGCAACAAAAGAATATTTAAAGGTTGGTTTGGCGGCTATTTCTTTTTTGCAAGCAGTTCTTTTATTTTTGCGGTTGGCCAGAGTTCAACCGGGGCGTGGGGTCCTCTATTAATATAATTTGGGCCATTTAATTTTAGAAGTGACGGTTTAGTAATGTATACTACCGGCCCATCGTTAATTACTAAGTTGGGGCGATAATCCGCGCCCCTTGCAAAATCCTCTGG
>JAPLVT010000052.1 GCA_026396975.1 Candidatus Iainarchaeum sp. | reverse complement strand
CAAAAGAGGCAGCTCGATACCATTGGCGATAACGTACGTTCCGTTTCTGTGGACGGAAAGTTTGACGACTGCCAGGCAATTGCAAAGCAGTCTTTTGTTGACCAAAAATTGCGCAGCCTGAACCTGAGCAGCGCAAACAGCATCAGCGTAGGCAGGCTGCTGCCCCAGGCGGCTTACTATTTCTACGGTTACTCAAAGGCGCTTGAACAACCCGGTGAAAAAATTGTGTTCGCTGTGCCGAGCGGGAATTTCGGTAACTTCACGGGCGGCATAATCGCAAATAGAATGGGTTTGCCCGTGGAAAAATTTGTTGTTGCTGTGAACGGTAATGATGAGTTCCCGCGCTTTCTCGAAACAGGAAAATACGAAAAAGTCGCGCCATCAAGGGAATGCCTCAGCAACGCAATGAACGTTGGCCACCCGAGCAATCTCGCGAGAGTGGTGGAATTATATGGGGGGAGGATGGATGAAAGCGGCGGAATAATCCGGCCGCCCGACCTGCAAAAGATGCGGCGCGATATTTTCTCGCTCAGCGTTTCAGACTCGCAGACAAAACAAGCCATAAAAGAGGCTT
The DNA here is from genome assembly GCA_026396975.1 of Candidatus Iainarchaeum sp. Classification (GTDB taxonomy): domain Archaea; phylum Iainarchaeota; class Iainarchaeia; order Iainarchaeales; genus JAPLVT01. Next base: position 6,202 of record JAPLVT010000052.1, on the reverse strand, counting down.
ACTTGCAGTTTGACACTGTGCTTGAGCCGCATGGCGCTGTTGCATGGTTTGGGCTGCAGCGCTTCCTGGAAAGGAACCCAGCGAATGCCTGCGTTTCAATTGAAACAGCGCACCCAGCAAAATTCCCCAAAGTGATAAGGGAGACGATTGGCATTGACCCAAAACTGCCGAAGAGCCTTGCAGGGCTTGAAAAGAAAAAAGAAGAGTTTGAAAAAATGCCGAACGATTACGGCAAATTCAGGGAATTCCTTGTTAAAAATTTTTGAAGTGAACGCAAATGCCGAAACCAATGTGGCTGAAAACAAAAATAGGCGGCGGGGGGGAATTCGCCGCAGTGCGGAGCAGCCTGCACGGTAGCGGCCTGCACACTGTCTGCGAGGAGGCGCTTTGCCCCAACCTCGGCGACTGCTGGAACAGGGGAACAGCGACATTCATGGTTCTGGGAAAAGTTTGCACGCGGCATTGTTTATTCTGCGCTGTGCAGAGCGGCGCCTGCGGCCAAGCGCTTGAGTCCATGGAGCCGTGCAAAATCGCTGAAGCTGTAAAAAAATTCGGATTGCGCTATGTTGTCCTCACCTCTGTCGACAGGGATGACCTGCCTGATTTTGGCGCAGGGCACTTCGCGCAATGCGTCAGGGAGATAAAAAATTCCGCTGAAGCGAAAGTCGAAGTGCTTATTCCGGATTTCAATGGAAATGCCGATTGCCTGCGCGCAATTGTTGAGGCAAAGCCGGATGTAATAGGGCATAACATCGAAGTTGTGGAAAGGCTGCAGGGAATAGCGCGAGATGCAAAGGCATCTTACAGGCAATCGCTTGGCGTCCTGAAAAAAATAAAGGAGATTTGTTCCGGCGTTTTAACGAAAAGCGGGATAATGCTTGGCCTTGGGGAAACCCGCGAGGAAGTGCTGCGGGTTATGAAGGACTTGCGGGTTGCGGGCTGCGATTTTCTCACGATAGGGCAGTATCTGCAGCCGAGCAAGCGTAATCTGCCAGTACAGAGGTATGTGCCGCCCGCAGAGTTCGAGGAACTGAGGCAGGCAGCGCTTGAAATGGGCTTCAAGGGAGTCGAGGCTGGGCCTCTCGTGCGCAGCAGCTATCGCGCGGAAAGGGCTCTTGGGTTCTGATTAAAGCCACACGGGGCTTACAGTAGCATGCCGGTTCAGTGATTTTTTTATGGCAAGCGGGAAAAGCGTTTTCAAAGTAGAGGGCGGGAAGCTGCTGAAAATCAGCCTTGAGCACAGCGGCTGCGCGATAAGCAGCGTTAAGATTGCAGGCGACTTTTTCCTTCACCCTGAAGAGGCGGTAGGGCTTATTGAAGAAGGCTTGGAGGGAACACCGCTGGATGAAAACACCCTGAAAAACAAGATTGAAGCGATTGTCAAAGAAAATTCTTTGCAGCTTTTCGGATTCGCGCCGGCTGATTTGGCAAGAGCAATAATGATGGCGGTGAAGCAATGACGCGGTTTAGGCTTCTTCTGACGGGAGAGAACAGCGCCGCGCGGAACATGGCGATAGACGAGGCAGTGATGTGGTGCTGCCCGAAGCCCGGGATTCCGACAGTGCGCTTTTACTCGTGGAAGCCGCCCGCGGTTTCAATCGGCTACTTCCAGCAGATAGAAGAGGAAGTGGATTTGGAGGAGTGCAAAAAACAGGGCGTTGACGTTGTCCGTAGGATTACGGGCGGCGGGGCTGTTTTCCACGAGAAAGAGCTGACATACAGCTTTGCCTGCGGTGAGGAAAGCGGTTTGGTGAGCGAAAATATTCTTGAAAGCTACAAAAAAATCTGCAATTCGATAGTGCTTGGGCTTGGGGCGCTCGGCCTGAAGGCGGAATTCGCGCCGCTCAACGACATTGTTGTCGGCGGCAAAAAAATCAGCGGCAACGCGCAGACGCGCAGGGGCGGGGTTGTTTTGCAGCACGGCACTATCATACTGGGGGTTGACGTGGGAAAAATGTTTTTGCTGCTGCGTGTGCCGAACGAGAAACTGAAGGGAAAAATGATTGAAGACGTGAAGCAGCGGGTCACTTCTGCGGAGCAGCAGCTCGGCAGGAAAGTTCCTTTTGAGGAAGCCGCTGCTGCTATGAAAAAAGGCTTTGAGGAAAATTTTGGCGTGAAACTTGAAGAAGGCGAACTTACGGCTGTGGAAGAGGGCATGGCAAAAATGGCTGAGGAAAGAAGATTTGCTTACAGCGGATGGAATTATTGCCGCCGAACAAGCCCCCGCGGGTGCATATTAAGGGATTTGCCTGCGGAATGAAACCTTACCTGTGCTTCTGCAGCAATGCCGCATTAACCGTGTTGTGCATCAGGCACGCGACTGTCATCGGGCCGACTCCGCCCGGCACCGGCGTGAGATAGCCGGCAACCCTCTTCGCTGAATTGAAATCAACATCGCCTGCAATCTTGCCTTCTTTTTTTGCGATTCCCGCATCGATTACGAAGGCGCCTTTTTTGATCATCCTTCCTTTAATCAACCCAGGCAACCCGACTGCAGTGATAAGAATATCCGCTTTCTTGGTGCAAGCGGCGAGGTTTTTTGTGTACTTGTTGCAGACAGTCACTGTCGCGTTCCTGTTCAAAAGCAATTGTGCGACGGGCCTGCCAACGACAATGCTGTGGTTTACAATGCAGCAGTGCTTTCCCTCGATGTTGACGCCTTCGGCTTCGAGAATCTTCATTATTCCGAGCGGCGTGCAGCCCACGAATTCCTCCATGCCGAGGGCAAGCGCGCCCATGTTAAAAGGGGTGAAGCCGTCGACATCTTTTATCGGATTGATTGCGCCCAGTATTTTGTTCCTGTCAAGGTTGGATGGCAGGGGCAGCTGGACAAGAATGCCGTTGACGCTTTTGTCCGCGTTAAGCTGCCTTACTTTTTCCAACACTTCGCGCTCGCTCACGACCGCTGGAAAGGAAAACAGCTGGAAACCAATGCCTACGTGCTCACAAGCCAGCTGCTTTCGCTGCACGTAAACCTTTGAAGCGGCGTCGTCGCCGACGAGAACAACCGCAAGCTTTGGCTTTTTCTTTAGCGTTCGCGCTGCCTGCTTTGCCTCGTTCAGCATTTTTTCGGAAATACCCTTGCAATCAACTATTTTGCAGGCCATAAGCAAGCTCCTATTTGTAGAAAGGGAATCCAGCGCAGAACTCCTTTACTTCGGATTTTATTTTCGCAAGCTTTGCCTCGTCATTGGCATTGTCAAGCGCTTTCACAATAAAACCGCCAACCTCTTTCATATCTTTCTCGCGCATGCCCCGAGTAGTAAGCACCGGCGTGCCAATCCTGACGCCGCTTGGGTCCCATGGAGTGCGAGTGTCAAAGGGAATCGTGTTCTTGTTGCAGTAAATCCCCGCAAGCTCCAAAGCGTGCTCCGCCTGCTTTCCAGTAAGGTTTTTGCTCTTGAAAACATCGACAAGCATCAAATGGGTATCAGTGCCCCCGCTGACCAGGCGCAAGCCGCTTGACATCAACGCCTCTGCAAGCGCCCTCGCGTTTTTCACTATCTGCTTTGCGTACTCCTTGAAATCGGGTTTGAGCGCCTCTCCAAAGGCAACTGCTTTCGCAGCAATTATGTGCTCGTGCGGCCCCCCTTGCAACCCCGGAAAAACAGCCTTGTCGATTTTCTCCGCAAATTCTTGCTTGCACATTATTACTGCGCCTCTCGGCCCCCTAAGCGTTTTATGCGTTGTTGTTGTAACAACATCGAAATATGGAACGGGGTTTTCATGCACGCCGGCAGCGCACAAGCCCGCGATGTGCGCGATGTCCGCCGTGCAGATCGCGCCGACAGAATCGCAGATTTCCCTGAAAGCCTTGAAATCAATCGCCCTGGGGTAAGCAGTGTATCCGCTCAGGATTAGCTTCGGCTTCACTTCCATCGCCTGCCTTTTTACCGCATCATAATCAAGGGTTTCTGTTTCCTTGTCGACTCCGTACTGGACGCACTTGTAAAGCTTGCCGCTGAAATTAACTGGATGCCCATGAGTCAAATGCCCGCCCTCGGTGAGCTTCAATCCCATGAAAGTGTCGCCCACGTTCATTGTCGCATAGTAAGCAGCCATGTTTGCCGGGCTGCCGCTCAAAGGCTGGACATTGACGTGCTGCGCGTTGAAAAGCCGCCTGCACCTTTCAATCGCGAGGTTCTCGATGATGTCAATTACATCGTTTCCGCCGTAATAGCGCTTGCCCGGGTAGCCCTCGCTGTACTTGTTTGTTGCAACGCTGCCCATGGCTTCCAACACTGCCTGGCTGACAAGGTTTTCGCTTGGAATAAGCTCTATGCCTTCCATCTGGCGCTTTTTCTCGGACTGGATTGCGTCAAAAATCTCCTTGTCATGGCTCCGCAGGAAATCAAGGTGCATTTCGTACAATTGCTTTTTCGGCATTGAAAGTACCTGAAAAACAAATTTTTATTTCTTCTGCAGCTGCATCGCTGGTTGCAGCAGGTAGTCCTGCTCCGTAAGCAGAACCCCTGTCTTCGCCTTTGCCTCGACCCAAGCGAGAACATTGTTGAACACCAGGAACGAAACGCTTATGCCGAGCGCGAAAAGAACGCGCTCTGTTGCGGTTACCGGAACCAGCATTGCCCACTGCTCTGCTGTCATGGGAACGCTCCAAGCCCAGATAACGCTTCCGACCGCATGGGCTGTGAAGGTTGCGCCGAGCGAGCGCAGGAATAGCCGCTTGCTGAAAACCTTTGCGATTATGGGTATTGTCCAGAAAAGCGAGTAATACCATGCCTGCGCGCCTATGGGGTGCAGCACGAACAAAGCAATGCACACAATTGGTATTGCAACGCTTGCCTTTGCAATGCTGCCTTTCTTGAGGAAAACCGCGAAGTAAACTGCTGCAAAAAGCATGGGCAGAAGCCGCAGGATATTTATCGGCTCGATTGCCTTGCCCGTTGCAAAGAAATCAATCAGCTGTGCGAACAAAACGCTTGCAACTCCGCCGGCTGGGCCCAAAAAAGCCCCGGCTATCGGCCCGAAGAACTGGAAGAAAGTGAAGTACTGCGCAGTGCTCCCTACAAGCTGCGAAAAATTTATTCTCGACGCGACAAGCGTCAAAAGCGTGAACAAAAGAATAAAAGCGATTTTTCTGAAAGAAAGGAACCTCACAGCAATCAACCCCCTAAAAACCCATTAAGAAAAAAGCATGAACCATTTAAAAAAGTTTCTTGAACAGCGGCAGGGCTTCCCCGGCAACAAAACAGCTGCCCGCGACAAGCACAACGCCCTTTTTTCCCGTAATGGAAACCCCTTTTTTCACGGCTTTTTTAACACCAGAAACAACAATAACATTTTTGCCGCGCTTTTCAAATTCTTTTTTTACGCCTTCGGCGGGCATTGCGCGGATTTTGGCCTCTGTTGCAACAACGCTGCCCGCCAGCGGCGCAAGCGCGCCCGCGATTCCCCCGATGTCCTTGTCGCTGCTCACTCCGATTACAAGCACCGCCTTCCTGCGCGGGAAGGCATCCCTGAAAGCCCCTGCGCAGGCCTTTGCCGCGCCGGGAGTGTGGCAGCAGTCGAGAACAACAGCCGGATTGCGCCGAACAATATCGAAGCGCCCTGACCATTTTGCGGAGGCAAGCCCTTCCCTGACCGCTTTTTCATTAATCTTAATTCCCTGCGACTGCAGTTCTCTGACAGCAGCCAATGCAACTGCAGCGTTGATGCGCTGGAAAGAGCCCAGCAGGCGCAATTTTCCCGCGAACGGCTTGCGGGCAACAACGATTTTTGATTTCTTCTTTTTCGCGATATTTTGAAAAATCCCGAGAATTTTCTTTTTCTTCTCCGCTGTGACCACAGGCACGCCGGCTTTTATTATTCCGGCTTTCTCGCGCGCGATTTTTGAGAGCGTGCTGCCGAGGTATTGCGCATGCTCTTTCTCTATGTTGGTTATCACGCTGACACGCGGCACAATGACGTTGGTTGCGTCCAGGCGCCCGCCCATTCCTGTTTCAATGACAGCGAAATCAACGCGCTGTTCCGCGAAGTACCTGAACGCGAGCGCGGTCGTGAACTCGAAGTGCGTGAGGCGCAGCTTGTTTTTTTCCTTAATTTTCCTCAGTTCGGAAATAAGTTTGATTAGTTTTTTGCCCGGGATTTCTTTTCCGCCCACTTTGAAGCGCTCGTTAATGCGCGCGAGGTGCGGCGAAGTGTAGAGCCCCGTGCGATAGCCGGCTGCCCTCAGCACGCTTTC
>JAPLVT010000089.1 GCA_026396975.1 Candidatus Iainarchaeum sp. | reverse complement strand
TTACTCCGTTTCCCTTGGCGTCCTCCATTTTATTGCTCCCCCCTTCATCGCACAAAAACAAAATTCTTGAACTGCCACATGTCCTCTTTGTCAAGGCGGTTGGCAGGGTTTTCCTTGAAGTAAATCGCCCTGTTGTTCAATGGTGTCCAGTCATAGGGCTTTGAGACAAACTCTCCAAGGTAAGGCTTGGCTATCTTAAGCACAAAGTCGTGCGGCAAATCGTCCGGCAGGCAGAACCCTTTCTTCGGGTTTTCAATCATCCACATTGCTGCAGCAACAACCCCTATTGCCACTTGTATTGTTGTTGCGTTCTGGCCCGGGACAAGCTTTCTTGCTTCTTCTATGGAGAGAATGCTTCCTGTCCACCAAGAATTGTACTCGTGGCCCATGAGCAGTGCCCCCAAGATATCTGCTCCGGACAATATCTCCTTATCATTTAATATCCTGAGATTGGGCTGCATCTCGTAGTTTTTGCATCTCAGTTCGTGCAGAGAAATTATTGTTTCATCGCTTGGCATGTAAGCATAATGAACCGTGGGCCTATAGAATGGCTTGCCGTCTTTCCAGACAGTCCACCTGTCTGAAATGCCGAATGCTTCCCCGTGCCTGATTACCATTCCGACTATCTCGTACTCCGGCACCCAGGAGCGAACCCAGGTGTTCATTCCCATCTGGGCCAAAAAAACCTGGTTTTTCGGGCCAATGGGCGGAACATGGGCCAATCCGGGCAACTCTTTTTCATGCGTGCCCCATCCCATCTCAGCAGGGGCTGTTCCCTCTTCCCTTAATCCTTCAATGCTCCAGGTGCCGACAAACTCGTCCACTTTCTTCGGGTCGTTGGTTATTTGGGTGTCTCTTTCGGAGCAATGGATGGTTTTAATGCCGAGATGCATGGCTAACTCCCCGAATCTGCTTTCCTTGATTAATTTTTTCAGCAGTTCCGGGTTTTTTGCTTTCTTTTCGGCAATAAGCCTGTTCGCAATGTCAATCGCGCCTTGTTTTGCAAAATGGGAAATCAGGCCGGGGTTTGCGCCGTGGTCAACCACGAATGTTGTCGCGTTTTTCCAGTCTTTTGCCAGCTCTTTCAGCTTCATCTGCCTGTGGTACAGCGATTTTTCGTATGGGCTTGCCGTAAATCTCTCTCCATAGGAATCCCACACTTCGATTGAAGTGTTCACGTAAAGAACCTCGTGCTCGTGGCACCATTTCACGATTTCGCAGCAGTCAATGTTCCAGGCAAGGTCAATCAAAAGCCCGCCTCTTTCCAGGTGCTGTGAAAGAATTTCGGGGAGATTGTCCTTGGTTATTCGCTGCCGGTAATACTTGATTCCCTTTGAAGTCCATTGCTTCAGGGCTTCCCTCTTGTCCTCAAAATCTATTACAGTGACATTCTCATGAGGGATCTTTACATGCTTAAGCAGGAGCGGCAGAGCGCAACTGCCAACGGCGCCATAGCCGACAACCACAACCTTCCTGCCGAATTCAATCATGCTATTTTCCACTATAAGATTATTAACGTCACTTTTTTATTTGTGATGCCTAAAAATTATTTTGCAGCCGGGCAAATGGATTAAGGCAAGTGATCGTCAAAAAACCCAGTTTTTTCCTCTCAGCAATCCCTGTTTTTTGAACCGCCTGAACAAGTCGGCGTAAGTTTCTTTCATGCCCTCGCGCATGCGCAATCCGAGCGCTTTCGCGGTTTTCTCGATTTCGCGCGGCGCTGCCTCTATTTCCATGAAATGCCCAACAACAGGCATCTCGTCAATGGTTATTTCCGCGCTCTCAAGCCGCAGGTACTTAGTCTTTTTTTCGTAAACCCATTTTTCCTCAAAGCCAAGGCCTTCGAGAAGCGCCCGCGCCTTTTCGGCGTTCTCGGCTCGCAGGTTAACCTCAGGCCTTTTTTTGAATTTGCTTTTCATCGCCTTTCCCTTGAAGGTAATAATCGCACTTTCGCCCTCCTCCCTGAGCCGCAGCAGGCAGCCTTTTTTCTTCAATCCCATTTTCGGCGTGTCGAAAAGCGTGTTCCTTGAAAAGAAACTCTTCTCGTGCGAGCCTCCGAGCGCCAGAATCCTTGTTTCAATTTCCGCGGCATCCGCAATTTTAAATTTTATTTCGGTTTCAATCATCCGCAGCACCACCCACTAGCGTTTCCCCTAGCGCAAAGCATTCCTGCATTACTTCCTTGTTGTCCGCGATTTCGCCGGCTTTTTCCGCAGTGGCCTTGATGCTCCCTGCGAGTTTCATGCCGTGGTCTTTCACGAATTCAGCCAGCGCTTTTTCGCAAAATTCGACATTATGCAAGTTCTGCCCGCCAACCGCGGCAACAGCCGCTTTGTTTCCCTTCCAGCGCTGTTTTCCGCACAATCCTATGGTCCTGTCCATGAAGTTTTTCATTATTCCGCTGACATTCTTGAAGTAATCCGGGCTGCCTAGCACGATGGCGTCAGCGGAAAGCATTTTCGCAATAATCTGCTGCATTTCATCTTCAATCGGGCATGCGTGCCCTGTTTCAAAGCAGTCGCAGACAGCGGCGCAGGGCTCAATCTTCTTTTCGCCAAGCCTAATTAGTTCGATTGCAGCGCCCTTGCTCTTCGCGCCGTCAAGCAGGCGTTTCAGCATTGCCTCTGTGTTTCCCTTCCGCGGCGAGCCGCAGATTGCG
>JAPLVT010000072.1 GCA_026396975.1 Candidatus Iainarchaeum sp. | reverse complement strand
GATAATCGGCACGCCCGCCTCGCTGCAATCCTGAATTGCGCTGAACTGCGGAACGCCAACCCCGCTTATTACTCGCGTGGTGCAGATGCTGCCCGGGCCGACGCCAACCTTGATTGCGTCTGCGCCAGCGGCTACGAGGTCAGCGGCTGCTTTTGCTGTCGCAACATTTCCCGCAACAATAGGCACACTGATGCTGCGCTTAAGCCGCTTTACGGCGTCGATAACCATTTTGCTGTGGCCGTGGGCGGTATCGACAAACAGGACATCAACATCGGCTTCCGCCAGCAGCCTTGCCCTTTCGTCGTCCTTCGGGCCTATTGCCGCTCCCACCAGCAGCCTTCCGTTCTTGTCCTTGGCGCTGTGCGGGTACTTCCTGTTAATTCTGATGACGTCCTTTGTCATTACGTCGGAAACGCTCTTGCGCAAATCGTTCTCCATCCAGAGGTCGCGCTTTGTAATAATCCCGACAAGCCTGTTGCTGGAATTAACCACGGGAAAACTGCTGATTCCGTGCACTGCCCTGAGCTGTGCTATTTCCTCCAGCGAGTCAGAAGGGTGGACGCATACAGGGTTGCTTACAATGAAAAACTCGCTTCTCTTTACCTTGGCGACTTCGGCTGCCTGCTGTTCGGCTGGCATGTTCTTGTGCATGACGCCCATTCCGCCCTGCCTTGCCATTGCAATGGCTGTCTTGCTTTCAGTGAGAGTGTCCATTGCGGCGCTTAAAATAGGCGCGTTAAGCGTTATTTTTTTGGTGAGCTTTGTGCTCAGGTCAACGTCCTTCGGAAGAACATCGCTCGGGCCCGGCAGAAGCAGTATATCGTCAAAAGTTAGCGCCAAATCGCCCTTTCCGGTTAACTTGCCTGACATACTATTTTACTGCAGCAATTGATTTAAAAATCCTTTCAGAATTCCCTTCTATGGTGAGCCTCTAATGCCGGCTATTGTTGTTGTGGGCGCCCAGTTTGGGGATGAGGGAAAGGGAAAAATAGTCGACCTTCTTGCGGAGAAAGCGGATTTTGTTGTAAGGTACAACGGCGGCAACAACGCAGGGCACACAGTTGTGGTAAAAGGAAAAAAATACAAATTCCATCTTCTCCCCAGCGGCGCAATACAGGGAAAGACGTGCTGCATCGGGGCTGGTGTTGCGCTTGACCCGCGCGTTCTGAAAGAAGAGTTGCTGCAGCTGGGCGGGAAAAAAATTTTGCTTATGATAGACCCGCGGGTGCAGGTAATAATGCCGTGGCACAACTTTCTTGACGCAGTTGCCGAGGATGTCAAGGGAAAGGAAAAAATCGGCACAACAGGAAGGGGCATTGGCCCGTGCTATGCCGACAGGGCCGACAGGAGCGGCATTCGTTTCTGCGAAATCGTCGAAGAGAAGCGCCTGCGCGAGCGGGTTGAGGCTGTTTTCCCGCTGAAGGAAAAAATCTTGCACGCGGTTTACAACAGCGCAACTGACTCGCTTGACAAGGAAAAAATAATCGCGGAATACTCTGCGCTTGGAAAAGAATTCGCGGGCTTTCTGCAGGATGTTTCGGCTGTGGCAAGCGAAGCGCTGGAAAAAAAGAATCTTGTGCTGTTTGAGGGGGCGCAGGGAACTTTTTTGGACAACGATTTTGGCACTTACCCTTTTGTGACAAGCAGCCATCCGATAGCCGGCAGCATCTTCACTGGCGTGGGGCTGGGGCTGCGTAAAATAGAGCGCGTAATCGGCGTGGCAAAGGCATACGCCACGCGCGTCGGCGGCGGGCCGTTCGTAACGGAACTGCATGGAGCGCTTGCGGATAAGATTAGGGAGAAGGGAGCGGAGTTCGGAACAACAACCGGGAGGCCGAGGAGAGTCGGCTGGCTTGACCTGCCGATGCTGAGGACAGCCCACAGGCTGAACGGCTTCACGGAAATCGCACTGACAAAGATTGACGTGCTTGCCGGGCTTGACGAAGTGAAAGTTTGCATCGCATACCAAAACAACGGTGAAAAAGTAAAGGAGCTGCCTGCGGACATGCGCTGCCTCGGCGATTGCACGCCTGTTTACAAGAAATTCGGCGGCTTTGAAATCAGCGGAAAGGAAAAGAGTTTCGCGCAGCTGCCCAAGGAAGCGAAGGATTACATCGCTTTCATCGAGAAAGAGCTCGGGGTTCCAGTGGGAATAGTCAGCGTTGGCGCGGAAAGGGAAGAGACAATAATCAGGTAGCCGCACGCCGACCATTCAATTTTTTGCATCCCTTTTTTTCCTGAGGTAATACGCTATTGCAACCTGGTCGGCTCTCTCGAAAACAGTCAGCACAAGCGGAACGAAAATGCTTTTGAAGTAGCGCAGCGGCCTGCGCGCTGTTTCGCCCCTGATTTTCTGTATTGCGATTATTTCCCGCAGGTCTTTTTCCGTTTCGGGAAGGAAACGCAGCACGACATACGCCGGCAGGTAGATAAACTCAGGCAGTTTTGCTCTTTTCATGAGCCGCATGAGACTGAAGAGGTTTGTTGTGTGGATAAAGAAAGCTATCGCCATAAAAATGTTCACGAAGCGCGCGTTCGAAACCGCTATCAGCCCAAGCAGATTGATGCTCTGGTTCGGCAGAAACAACCAGAAGCTGATGTCGGTTAGCGCGAGGAAAGGCGCTAGCGCGAGAAAAAGCCTGCGGGTTTCCCTGTAACCGCTTGCGATAAGCAGCGCGAAAAGCGGCAGGAACAGCAGCAACTGCAAGGAAAAGTCACGCAGCAGCAGGGCGAGCACGCTTGCCAGCACGAGCAGGCAGAGTTTCACTGTCTCCGGCCAGCGCGAAAAAACGCTTTTGCTGTCGTAGCGGAACATTCCCTCACCACCCCCCTCTCAACTGAAAAAACCCTGTTGCAATAGCGCAATAATTCAGCGTCGTGCGTTGCGATAATCATAGCCTGGCAGCTGTTGTTGATGAAATTGTAAACAGCCCGCTTGTTCTTGTCGTCAAGCCAGGTGGTCGGCTCGTCGAGAAGCGCTATTGTGCCGGGCGCAACCGCGGCAATGCTCGCGAGCTTTTGCTGTCCCTTGCTCAGCCGCGTGGGATTGCTGCCGAGCAGGTGCGATATTCCGAGCAGCCCGGCGTTTTCCCTGCTGAACAATTCTGCTTCAACTGTTTCCTCAAAAAAAAGGCTGGTTGGGTTTTGGGGCGCGTAGGAAAAGCGCTTTTTGGAAACAACCCTGCCATTTGCTTTCAGCGCGCCTGCAATCGCCTTCAGCAGAGTGGTCTTTCCGCCGCCGTTGGGCCCTATCAGCGCAATTTTTTCGCTGTCCCGCAGCCGCAGGGAAATGTTTTTCATGGAAAAACCGTTGCGCCTAACTGAAAAATCCGCTTCAAGAACAACCACTGCTTTTTCGGCTGCCGGCTTCTTTTTAGGAAGAGCCGGATTTTCAAGCTTTTCGAGAAAAACCTTTTTCCAGCCCTTTGGCTGAATGCTGCTTTTATCAAACCACAATATTGTCTTTCCCTTCAGCCCGCTTATTATTTCCTTGAACCTGCGCGCTTCAATCGGATCGAGCAGCTCAAGCGGCTCGTCCATTACAAGGGTATCGCATTTGCGGAGGACGTTTGCTGCAAGATTCACCTGCTGTTTTTCGCCTTCGCTCAGCTCGAAAACGCTTTTTTCCAGAAGATGCTTAAGGCTGAAGCGCTGCAGCTGCGCGCCCTCAAGCTCGTCCCTCACTGTGAGCGACAGGAACTGGCTGCTTGGGTCCTGCAGCAGCAGCCCGATTTTTCCGCCGCCGGAAAACCGCCCTTCAACGCGCCCCGGCAAAAATTGCGGTATCACGCCCGCGAGAAAAAGCGCTATTGTAGTTTTTCCACTGCCGTTGCCGCCAATGATCGCTATGCGCTCTTTTTCCCCGGCGCGCAGGCTGAAGCCGCGCACGGCATTTTTTGCCCCAAAGCTTATGTTAAGGCCGCTTATTTCAAGCATTCAACCGCTCTCTCAGCCGCGTCCTGAAAACAAGCAGGTATGCGCCCGCGAATTCTATTACGGAGAGTGCTGCGTTTGGAATAACCAAAAGCGCAGCCGGGTATTGCAGCGCTGCCTCGACCGGAAGGTTCCAGAAAACAGGCATCGCGAAGTAATAGTTGAAGAAAAGCATTCCGGCACACCTTGCCACTAACGCAACTGCGAAGCCTGCCAGAAGCGGCTTCAGTTTCACGCCGAATTTTCGGATAACCAGACCGAGAATTATCACCATCGGCGCTGTCGCGAGGAACTTCATAAGGGCGCCGATCCAGCCGGTTGGAGTAAGCAGCGCCATCAAAAGAGCGGTTACAACCGAAGTTACCACGCCGCCTGCGAGGCCGAGCAGCAGCGCAGCCAGCACCCAGGGAACGCCAACAAGGTCTATTTTTATGTCGCCGAATTTGTAGAAAAGGGGCGTGAATTCCAGCGCAAGGCTGAGTGCCCCGAGCATTCCGGCTGTGACAAGCAACCTGGTCCTGTTCATCCAGAGGTAAGCGGGCCAGAACTACTTAAAAAAGTTATGTTTAACAAAAATGGGTTACAATCGCCCTTTTATACAACTTTGTTTTTATTTTATCACTATGCGCTCCATCGGGCAGAGCAGCATCAGGCTGCTGCTGATTTCCGGGATTATCCTTTTGTTCATTTCGATTGTGGGGGTTTTCGCGCTAGCGATGCTTTCCGCGATGGAAACAACCGAAAAGGTCTGGAACGTCTACTTTTTCTACCTTTTAAGCGTGGCAATCGCGGCCATCGCGGTTTACTACATTGCGATTGGCATGATCGGTTGGATGCTGCTTAAAAAGAAGGGCAAAAAGGTTTCGCTTTCCTCGCTGATTATGAAAAAATAGGCCGCACCCGCGGAAAAAAATTCACTATTCAGGGCACACCACTTTAGCGGCAAACGCCGCAGGCGGTACTGTTGCGGAAAAAGCGGCGGAGGCAATTCACTTTTTCGCGTGCTTTTTCAAAAGCTTGCTGGCGCTGTTCTTGTGCTCGTTGTAAGAGCCGATTCGCACTATGCGCGGGCGCAGGCCAGCTGCCTCAAGCTCTTCCCTCAGCGGGGGAATGCTTGCCCACTGGTCATAGCCGAGCGCTATTGCAACCGGATGGAAGCGCTTGATGACGCCCCATTTGCGCATTTCCCTGTCGCCAAGAACTGCTTTATCCACAAAGCGCAGGCTCTGCACTGTTTCCAGCCTGTCTTTTTCGCTGGTAGAGGCTTTTCTTCCCTTTATGGACTGCACGTTCCTGTCTCTCGCGACCACTACAACAAGTTCATCCCCGAGAGACTTCGCCTTTTTCAGGTAATAAATGTGCCCTGGATGGATGCAGTCAAATGTTCCAAAAGCCATCACGATACGCATTAGAAATCAATCCGCCGCCAACACAAACGTTTGGATTTCTACGGTTTTAAATTATTAACTGCACCGGATTCATATATGCCTCCAAAACCCAGAAGCACCGCAATTCTTGTCCGCTACAAGCCGCTGCCCAAAGATCTTGTTACAAGGGTAAAAAGGATCGTGCGGCGGCGGGAAGCAAGGGGTGCAGAGGGGGATATCTACCGGTTTCTTGCCAGAACAAAAAACATTGACCCAAGAGCCGGAGCCCTTGATTGGATTGAACCCAACCCTCTCGATAAGATGCCAGTAGGCCATCGCGTACGCGAGCTGAATGTATCAAGGAACTTTCCCGGCAATAGGCTTGTGATAAAGGCGCTGGACTGGCCGATGGGAATGAAAAGGCCCACCGCAAAAGAATTCGTATCAGAATTGAGAAGAATTGCCGCGGACCATAACAAAAAATACCCGAACGAAGATTACACGCTCCTCGCCCCGCCGGTAAAGGCTGTTGGAAAAGAGCTTGTGGCAATGCCGTGGTTAAGGGCGCCGTCAATCCAAGACCTATTTCCGCCCAAAGGCGAGGCAAGGACAAAAGAGAGCGCGGTTTTTCTTGAGCGTTTCAAGGAGCAAACCGGGGTCTCGGAGCAGCGGCTTTTAACAGCCGCCGGCAAGGCTTCGCAGAGGGTTGGAAACGAATTGCACAATATCTGGGTGTTGGGCGTGCGGCGCGGAAAAATCATTTTCATGCTGCCGGCAGACAGGTTTTGACATTGAGCCGGACAAAACGGCGTCAGACCAAAAAGAGCGCAGTGTGGGAACGCCCGCAAAATTGCATGGATTAAATATATATTGGTGTTTTACAGTTCTATAATCTATAAAAGCGTTGTTACTTGGTGTTTAGCATGCTTGAAAAACGCCTTTCACTAATTAGGGAAGTCGGCGAAGAAATAATAACCGAGGAAGACCTTCGGGCGCTGCTTGAGAAAAAAGCGCACCCCGTTGCTTACGACGGCTTTGAGCCGAGCGGGAATGTGCATATCGCGCAGGGGCTGCTGCGGGCTGCCAATGTAAACAAAATGGTTGCGGCGGGCTGCAAATTCAAGCTTTGGGTTGCCGACTGGCATGCCTGGGCTAACAACAAGTACTGCGGAAACCTTGAGAACATCCAGCTTGCCGGAAAATACATGATTGAGGTCTGGAAAAGCTGCGGCATGGAAATGGGCGGCGTTGAATTCGTCTGGGCAAACGATGCAATGGGCGACAGGAACTATTGGGCAACAGTGATGAAAGTCGCGACAAACAGCACAGTGAAGCGGATTGTGCGCTGCAGCCAGATAATGGGAAGAAGCGAAAGCGATTCCCTGCGGGCTGAGCAAGAGCGTTCCCGACAGCGCTATTTTCATGACAGACAGCGCTGAAGAGGTTGAAAGGAAACTGAACAAGGCTTATTGCCCGGAGCGCCAGTCCGCCGAGAACCCTGTGCTGGATTACTGCAAGCATCTTGTTTTTGACAAATTCAAAAAAATTAAAGTGGAGCGCGCGAGCAAATTCGGCGGGGATGTTGAATTCGGCTCTTTCGGTCAGCTTGCAGGCGCTTTTGAAGAGGGAAAGCTGCACCCCCTCGACTTAAAGAAAGCCACCGCTGCTTATGTAAACAAGATGCTTGAGCCCACAAGAAAGCACTTTGAAAAGGGAAAGCAGCGCGAGCTGCTTGAAAAAGTCGAAAAGCTCGCTGTTACAAGGTGACCCAGAGTGCGGCATTCGCTCAGAACAGGCTTCAGTTTCGGAATAACGTCCGCTGTAATAACGACGCTCGGGCTAATGGTGGGGCTGCACAGCGGCACGCACTCGCGGCTTGCAGTGCTTGGCGGCGTGCTGACAATAGCGATTGCAGACGCCTTCAGCGACGCGCTTGGCATTCATGTTTCGGAAGAATCGGAAAACCAGCACACAGCAAGGGAGATTTGGGAGTCAACGATTTTTACTTTTTTTGCAAAGCTTGTTTTCGCGTTTTCTTTCGTAATACCAGTAATAATGCTAGAGCTTGACCAAGCGATAATTGTGAGCGTCCTTTGGGGCTTGTTTTTGCTTGGCGTGTTCAGCTATTACCTTGCAAGGCATGAGAAAACTCCGGCTTGGCGTGTTGTCGGCGAGCATATTGCAATTGCGCTTATCGTGATTTTCACGACACATTACTTCGGAGACTTTGTGAGGGGAACATTTGTTTAAGCCGCTCGGCTGAAAACAATTAAATAACCCCAGGTGCTTTTTTTACTGTGGGTTTTTCTGCTTCCGTGAAGATCCTTGGCGCTGACAGGCGTTTCTCAACCAAAAAGCCGCTACAGCGGCTCGGTGCGAGAGAGCGCAGCACAAGGGCGAAGCGCGCAAGGGCGCTTAGCAGCGTGTCTGCAGTTTCAAACAGTTTGCTGATGAAGCGCTTTAAGCTGTGAAACAATCCTGCACAACCAGGCAAGATTGGGCTGGTTCGCAGCCCCTGGCTTGGATTCCGCGCGCTTCAGTACGACTGGAAGCTTATTTCGCACTTTGACATTTTCCTGTAGAAGTCAAGGTCGGTTTTTTTCTGTGACTCGGCGCCGAAAATGCCATCCAAGCCCATCCAGGTCATGAACCAGCCGCCCGGCTCCAGAACCACAAACAGCAGCCTTTGCAGGAAACTTGTTGATTCTTCGGGATAAATGTAGCTTGCCCCAAGAACCATCAGCATGCCGACAAAAGCCATTGCAATTCCATTCCTACGCGTGGTGTGGACTTCCTGCGTAAGCTCCTTGGAGTGTTTTTTGAAGTGCTCGTGCAACCGCTTCCTTATCAGGCCTTCCTGTTCAGGGTTCCTTATTTTTGTTGGAACTAAAAAGCGCAGTTCGATATTGCCGCTTGCCCTGTCCCTGCTGGCTTTTTTGGCTTCAAGCAAAAAGTCGTCGGAGAGAGCGCGCTGCGAGTAAGGCCTCGGGTCAAAGTCGCTGAAAATATCGTCATAAGTGTCAATCCAGAGGCTTATCTCGGACAGTTGAAGCAATTTCTGCTGTTGCTGTGCAAGAGCGCTTTTTTGAATTGCCGCCTGCGACCGCTGCTTTGTTTTAAACAGCCAGCGCGATTTCTTTGCCTGTTGGCCCGAAGAAGCGGCTTTCTCATCAACTTTCTTTTGCTGTTGCCCGGCGGCGGCTGCCACTGGCTGCTGCTCTTTTGCCTGCACAGGCTTTTCCTCTGTTTTCTTTGCCTGCTGTTCCTTGGCATCCGCGGGCTTTTCGCCGGAATTTCTGGCTTCTTCTGTTGGCATAACAAGAGGATTGCGAAAGCCGTTTTTTAAGCATAACTGGCGCTGGCAATGCCATGCGGCTGCCTGCGCGCGTTAGTTTTAAATATGCCAACCGCTTATTATATTGCAAATGAAACTTGATGTCTCACACCCCGTGAAAGCGGTTGAGTCTGCTTTTGAGCACCCCAATCCGGGCTTGGCTTTTGGTTTGGTGGCAGCTGGTGCAATTGTTTGGGTTGCGCAGGCATTTGCGATAGGCGGAGTGGCCGACCCGATGCTGGTTGCAGCAGGCGTAATCGGCGCTTTCGTGACCTTCATTGTCCTCGCGGCAATCGTGTTCATCATTGGCAAGCTGGCGGCAGCGAAAGAAGCGAAAAAGGGGTTCTCAGCTGTTGTTTCAGGGCTTGCGCTGATGCAAATACCCCAAATAGTCGTTTACATTCTTTCAATACCCGCTTTCTTTTTGGTTTTCCCAAACGGAATGCCAAGCGGGGTTAACACCGCGGGCGGAGACGCTTTCCTCGTGGCGGCGCAGCTCAACAATGCAATTGTCGCAAACAACACGCCCGTGAACTGGACTTTGCTGTGGGCGCTTTTGGCAGTGACTTTTGTCATTGGGGTTTATTCTTTCTACCTGCTGTATTTGACTGTAAAGCGCTTTACAAGCAGGGGCGCGCTGGGTTCTTTCATCACAGCGGTGATTGCTCTCGCGGCAAACACTCTCTTCTGGGCGCTGGCGTCAGAAGCCCTATCGATGATCTAACAGCGCGCCAAAACAAAGGCAATTCCAACCCTAATTGTAATTTTTTACGGTTTATTGATTAAGCCCGGGGGGTTTAAAGGGGTAGCCTTTTAAAAGGGTTAGTGGCAAGTGTCTTTTTTATGGCCAAATTTCGCTGCCCGGATTGCAAGAACCGGTTTGACTTGGATATTGGAGAGTTTGACGAGGGCGACTTTGTGAACTGCCCCGAGTGCAACCTGGAGCTGGTTGTAGAGGTAAAAGAGGGAAAGCAGAAGCTGCGAATTGCAAAGGAAAAGGAAATTGACGAGGACGAAGACGAATTCGGCTTTGACGAGGCATACGAAGAGGAATAACCCCGCCAAAAAGCCTTGGCGGCCCCAAAAAGCCGAAAACAATTAAATAATGCAAGAAACACTATTTTTGTATGCCAAAGCAAAAGCAATTGTTCCTCCCTAAAGTGCGCGTCCCAAAGCGTGTTAGGGAACCGCCCAAGCCGCCGCCAAAGGGAAAAAGGATTATTGCGAGTGCCGTCAAAGCGGCTTTCGGCGCCTTCGAACTTGACAAGCAATTCCCGGAAGTCGGCGCGGCGAACAAGGCGCTTTTGCAAAAATGCGACTGCTTCATGAGGAAACCCGCGGAAGAACGCTCGGTTAGAGAAGCGCTGGAGATTCTTGGCGGAATCACAAGATTCAGGCGGGCGATAAAGGAAAGAGGGCAGGGGAATCTCGAATTGAAATGACTGCGGGCGGCAAGAGAAAGAATGCAGGGAAAACTTGGATTAAAATGGCTATTTGAAGAAATTGACCGCGTTCCTGAAAACAGCCATTCCCATTCCTTCGGCAGGAAGCTTTTTTCCTTTTCTTTTCAACAACTCGCGCTGCAGTGTCCAGTCATCCATCTGTGAGAAGAAAACATTTCTTTCAGGGTGCGGCATCAGCCCGAAAACCCTGCCTGTTTCGTCGCAGATTCCCGCAATGTCCTGCACGCTGCCGTTCGGGTTGAATGGGAATTCGCCTGCGGCTGGCTTCCCTTCCTTTGTGTACTTGAAAACAACCTGGTCGGCAGCGGAAAGCTGCTTTAGTGTCTCAGGGCTTGCTGTGAAATTTCCCTCGCCGTGCGCAACAGGCATCCTTATTTCGCCTATTCCTTTTGTGAAAACGCATTTCTTGCTGTAATTGCGCAGCGAAACCCAC
>JAPLVT010000036.1 GCA_026396975.1 Candidatus Iainarchaeum sp. | reverse complement strand
AATACTTGACAGGGTAAATGCAATTACAGGCAATGTCAGCGGATGACTATGGTAATTCGCGCGGTAAATGCGATTGCCGGCAAGGCTGGCGGATGGTCCCATGGAAAAGCACCTTAAAAACGCTTTTATCCTTCTTCTGGCTGTTTTTGCCCTGCTTGCCGCGCTGGCAAGCTTCACTGGCGCTTTCCCGTTAATAGAGAGCGCGAATCCGCTTTTTTTCACTCTGGCAGCGCTTTTTTCCATAGGAAGCATAATCGTATGGCTGTTTTCTTGGGCTAACCTCATTAAAAAAAGCAGCGGGGTGTCCGGCAGGAAACTCACAATAACAGGCTTTTGCTGTGTTTTCGCCTCGCTGACACCAGTGCAGCTTGGCGCAGAGGCGCTGCGCAGCATAAGGGCGAAAGACCAGTTCAACGTGCCCTACAAGGAATCAATCGCGGCATCGATGGTTGTGAAGGGAATAAAGTTCCTGGCAATAGCAGTTGTTTCGGCTTTTTCTTTCGCGGGATTTTTGTACAACCCGCTGCTTGGCGGCTGGATAAAGCTCGGTCTGGCAAGCGGCTTTGCGGTAATCCTTGCCGCGGCGCTGCTTTTCCTTCTTCCGATGAATTACCGCTTCGGGATCGCGATTTCGCGCGGATTTTCAGCGCTGTCGCGCTTCGGCGGGTTTTTCAAAAAGCTCGCGGATTATTTCCAGGGCTATGCGGGCTATTTCAAAAAAACAAGCGCGAAAACAATCGCTTTCACAGCGCTGCTCGGCTTCGCGAGCCTGCTCTTGGAGTTCGCGGCGCTTGTTTTCTGCTTTCTCGCTGTTGATGTTCCGCTGCCGCTGTACAGCGCGGCAGCGCTCTTTGTCCTCGTCTCAATCCTTGAAAGGACGCCGGTGCTGCCAAGGGGCATTGGAATCATTGAAGCAGCGGGTTTCGCTTTTTTGAACACGCCTGAATTCAGCGGCGCCGCTCTTTCCGCGCCGCAAATAGGCGCGGCGATAATAGTGTTCGACGCCGTTCGCCTTGTGATTCCGACAATCGCGAGCCTCGCGATCTCTTTGGCGGTTTTTTCAAAAAGGCGGAATTGAAGGCAGCCGCATGCCCTGTGATTGAAGGGCATTAAAGGCAAGCCGGCGCTAAATCAGCTGCAGGTGCTGGAAAACAACAACCCAGAAAGCGCAGTTTGCGCACACAACAGCCCATTCTATCGCAACGACCTGCCACTCTTTCATGGGTCCGAACAGTAGCAGCAGCATTTTTGCGAAATCAAGCTGCAGCCCGCTTTTTGGATAGCGCGGAACTTCAAGCTTGCCGTCTTTGCGCAGCACGTACGGCAGCTGCCTGCTTTGGCTTGTGTCCCGCGGGTTCGTCAGCAGCTTCAGGACGAAAAAATCAAACGCGTGCGGCACGAAAAAAAGTGCGGCTAAAAAAAAAAGCGCCATATTCTGGCTCAGCACTATAAGGCATGCTGCCATTGAGCCTATGAGCAATGTTCCGCTGTCGCCGGGAAAAACCCTTGCGGGATAGCGGTTGAAAAGGAGCAATCCCGCTATCGCGCCGACAAGCGCGATTGCAAGCGGGAAAAGCCAGGTGCCCAGAAGCAGGAATGCCGCGAAGCAGGATATTATGAAACCGCTTCCTATCTCAAGCCCGTTCAGGCCGGCGAAAGTGTTCTCGAAAGAAGCCAGGCCTGCCACGAAGAAAAGGAACGGCAGAATCCAAATGGGTGAAGGTGCATACATTGCCGCGAACAAAAAGCAGATAAGCGCTATTATCGCGGCCCTCGTTTTCCAGCTGATTGTTTTTGTCTTGAACTTATGCCTCTTGTCATCTTCAAACCCGACGAGCGAGAGCCCTGTTGCCGTAAGCCCTGCGGCAATCGTGTCAACGCTGAATCCGAATGCGATGTTGAAAATTATTATTGACGCCCAGAGCGGCGCAACAAGCGCTATGCCGACTCCCTCAGGGAGCTCTTTCCCGCTTTTCTTGTTGATGTCCTTGCCGAGAATTTTCCTTTGCCTGTTTTTTTTCGCAAAAAACATCACGCTTGCGACGGAAACAAAAAATGAAACAAGCAGGAAAGCGAGTTCAATCGTCATGCGACATCACTCTTGAGCAGTTCGCGCATAACTGTTGTAGCATAATTGCCTTTTTCAAGAGAAAAACCTATTGTTGCCGCGATTTTGCCGGGAAAAAACTCATCAGGGCTGATTTTCAGCAACCGCAATCCGTTGGGGAGCAGCACGATGCTTTTCCTCGCGCCCTTGCTTGACAATTCTGCCATCTGCCGCACCTTAAACTGCTGCAGCTCTATGCCCTCTTCCTGCAGCGCTTTCCGCTCTATCTCGCCAGGCTCACCTTCGGCAAGCACGCTCTCAAAGCCAAAAAGCGGAGCGCTCGGCTTGCCGCCGATTAATATGTCGCCTTTAACGCTTTTTAAACCGATTCCCGCCTGCAGCCGCAAGTCAATCACCCTGTTGAAAAGGAAGCTCTGATAGGCGTGCGTGAACAAATACCTCATCTGCTTGGGCAGCTTTCCGAACGCGCCAGCAAAATCGTTCGGGTATTTGCACAAGTGATGCAGTATGGCCCTCTCGTACCTGTACTTCACCGGGAAAAGTTTTGTTGCCTCGCTGTAATCGCCTGTATCCGCAAGGCGCTGCCGCGCGCTTTTTACTTCCTCTTCCTCGCGCGCGTCAATATGGGTAAGGTATAGCATCACGGCGTCGCGTGTGTTGCCCTTAACGAACTCCCTTCCCACCAGATGCGTGACATTCCTTATTCCGCCGAAGCGCTGCTGCCCGAAATAATTCGCGATGCCGCCATTGTTCATTTCCGCAAAGCAGCCTTCAATCCTCTTCCGCAGCTCTTCCTCGGACAGTTCGATGTCCCTTATTGTAATGGTGAACCTGTTTCCCTGCAGCGTTCCTATCTCAATCCTTTCGGCGTTCCACTGCGCGTTGCGCAACTGCATTCCCTGCGAACCGAACTGCTGCAGCCGCTCGAGGTCTGGCTCGAAAATGCTTATGCGCTGGCACGTGACAGCCCTCTTGTCCTTCAAGCCGGCGTAGCCGATGCGATTCCTGCTGCATCTCAAAAAGCGGCTTATTTTGCTTACCGCAAAAGAAGTGTCCTTGTTTATTTTCTCAAGGTCAAGGTGCAAAAACTGCAGTTTCTCCCTGTTTTCCGGAATCCCAAGCGCTTCCTCAAGGTGCGTTCCGCTTTCCGTGAATCTCCTCACATCGCAAATGCTGCCGTCAGGCCTTATTTCTTCCACTACAAAATCGCTGTAGCGCCTTTTTATCTGCCCGCCGATTCCCTCGGTTGCCGTGGAAAAGTGCTCCATTTTTTATTGCCCCAAGAATATTATCGCAGCCAAAAAGTGCTCCGTTTTTTTATTGCCCAAAAACATTTTGCAGCCTAAAAGCACCCAGTTTTTTTCGCCCGGTCTTTTTATTGCAGCATAAAACGCCGCCGCTGTGTCACCTGTAGCGCAGTATCGCGCCGATTCCGCCGAATCCCCTCAAGAACTGCTCTCCCTCGGTTGTCTCAGTGCTTATAATGCGGGTTTCCGCGCCAGTGTTCTGCGCTTTTTCCATTATCCAGTCCGCGTAATCCATTTGTTCCTCGAATTCCGTGGAACCGCCGCACTTGCCGCACCTGTACTTTCCCTCCTCGAATTTCTCGGGCTCTTTCACCACGACCTCTTCCTCCGCGCCGCAAGCGCTGCACTTGAATTTGTAGACCTGCCATTCGATGCCCTCGCTCAGCAGCAGCGTGCTTACTTTTCCGACCGCAAGCGCTTCCTCAACCTCTTTCTGCCCGTAAGCCGCAAGCTCTGTTTTTGCGACAGCAGTGAGGAAATCGTTCACGATTTTTATCTCTTTCGTTATGTCGGCATCTTTCAAGAGATCGTCGCTCTTGTTTATTGCCTCCCTGATGCCGCTCTCGTCGGTGTAGGTCGTGTCGGCTGTTCCAAGGACCTTCTGCCTAAGCCTGTGGTCCAGGAATTCAGTGTCCAGAAAATAATTTTTTGTAAGCCCGGGCCCCGCAACAATTATTCCCTTCAGCTTGTCCACGCCCTGTATGAAAGCAGCGTTCATTTTTTCCGCAATCCTCTTGTAAAACTCGTGCGTGGCTTCCTCATGCAAGCGCGCGAACCTGTTTGCGCTGAAGCCGCCGGCCCTGTGCTTCCCGCTGACGCCGGAAGTGAAGTGCCCGAGAATCTCGTACCGCTTCCCCACGAGCATTGCGATTGTGGCCTCGTTGCCGTCGATCGCGAGCAGCGCGAAAATATCGCTCGGCGCAGCCATCCGCCGCAGGGGATCGAGGTGGAATTCGCTGTCGCACCAGTACAATTTCACGTTAAGCTTCTTGAGCGGCTTTACTGTGAACAGCTGTATGTCGCTTTTTCCCTCCCTCTCGCTAATGTTCCCGCAGAAGACCGCGAGGCCGTTCTCGGGGAGGTCAAAGTCTATTGTTTTCAGGAAGTTCTGCACTTTCCTCAGCGCACCCTGCACGTTCTTTCGCGTGGTGGGGCTCTTTATGTTGCTGCTCTGCGACATTTCCTCAGTTATCTGCGACATAATCGTGCCCCTGTCCACATCGGGCGGCATGAAAAGGGAAATAAGCTCTGTTCCCCTGCCCTTGAACTGTGCGAGCCTGCGCAGCTTTTTCTTGAAGACCGCTGCGTCCGCTTCGCTCGTATCCGCAAAAGCTTTTTTCATAAGAACCACGCCCGAAGGCTACGAAGAGCTGGCTGTGCCACCGGCTGCTACAAAAGAAGATGCGCACTGCATTCCGTTTTCATTGTTCTCAGCCATGCACGAACACCCCGCCAAGCCAATTATTTAATAATAACGTTAATAATATTAATAAAACAACCATTTCAGCTGATTAATTATGTTTCCAAACATTTTTTTCAATGAATATTCGCACGTTCGTCTGAGGTGAAAAAAATGTTTCCCGACATTTCACAACTTTACTCCGAAGAAAACAAGGTCGCGCTTCCCGCGCAGCAGCAGGTCCCCAACGGCTCAATGGCTAATGTTTTCGTGTTGAGCATTGGTGGCAGCATCATCGCGCCCAACATGCCCGACTCTGAAAAAATCGCGGAGCTGAGCGCGTGCATAAACGAATTGCAGCGCGAAGGCTACAGGTTTGTGGTAGTGGTTGGCGGCGGAAAGCCCGCGAGGGAGTACATTAACGCCGCGAAAGCGCTTGGCGCCAACCAGTTCGTGCAGGACGAAATCGGGATTGCGATAACAAGGGCGAACGCGGCTGTTTTCACTGCAACAGTGGAGAACGCGGTCGGCGTTCTTTTGGAAATAAAGGAAAGCAAGCAGCTGCTGGAGCAGGGCAAGGTGCCTGTTTTTGGCGGGCTTCTTCCCGGGCTTACAACAGACGCTGTCGCAGCGCTTATTTCAGAGCACATCGGTGCGACTTTTGTCAACCTCAGCAATGTCGACGGAATATACGACAAGGACCCGCGAAACAACGACGACGCAAAGCTTTTCAGGGAGCTCGGCCACAGCGAGCTTGTAACTCTTGTGAGCGACAAGGTCTCAAAGCCCGGCCAGAACCTTGTCATTGACCTGCTCGCGGCAGCCATTCTGCGCAGGAGCAAAATTAGGGCGCTTTTCCTGAACGGCGGCGATTTGCAGAACTTCATGTACGCGATAAGGGGGCTTGATTTCACTGGCACTGTTGTGAGCGAAGCCGCGGACGAAGAGGTTTACGCCGAGGATGGAAAGCCTGCGCGCAGGAAGCGCGGAAAATCAAAGCGCAAAGCGGGGAGAAAGCCGAAAGGGAAATTCGTAGAGTGGGAGG
>JAPLVT010000065.1 GCA_026396975.1 Candidatus Iainarchaeum sp. | reverse complement strand
CGATGGAAGCCGGCCATGACTCTGCCATGAGCGTCGTCGGCGCTCAATGCGCCGTGGCGACGGACGCTGCGCGTGATCGGCGTGTCGATCACGCCCGGGCAGATCGCGGTCACCCCGATCCCGTGGTCGCGCAGCTCCGCGCGCAACGCTTCCGACAGGCCGAGCACCATTGCAATCAACTTCCAAAAAAACCCTGTGCAAAAAAAACTTTTTATTTCAGCCAAATTGCAAAAAACCCATGGCAAAAAAACTTTTTTTTATCCCAAACAAATTACAAAAAACCAACTGCAAAAACACTTTTTTTATTTCAAACAACTTCAAAAAATTTCTGGCAAAAAAGCCCTTTTTTCCGCAAAATCTCCAGCTTCCAATAAAAAACCGAAACAATAGAAAAAAACAGAAAATAGGGATTTTCCTGAAAAAAGAGTAGCAGTGTAAGCATTAAAAAGCTTACGCCGGCGCAGGCAACAGCGTTTGGCGCTTCCCTGGGCACCAGCTTACGCCAATAGCGCCGGCGTGGCCCCAATCTTGCCTATAGCAAACAGCTTTTATTTTTGAACTTTTTATTGCTGTTTTCTATATGTGAAATGCAATTTATTGTTCAAATATTTAAGCATTTCACTATAAGCGTGATTTTCAAAGCCGGCGCAGGCTTTGGCTGTTCAGTGTATTCCGGCGAGAACAAAAACAAGGTATATGATGTAGCCAATCGCGCCAATCACTATAATGCCGATTGCGGTCGCTTTGATCATTGCCTGGAATTCCCGCGAATCAGGCTTTTTTGCGATAATGAAAACCCTCCTGCTGCTGGCAATGAAACTGCGCAGGCTCGCAAGCGGGTTGAAACGCGGCTTCCCTTCAGGGTTTTCAAAATCCATTCTACCAAATCCCTTGCTGTGAGAAACAAAAAATGCGCTAAAAAACATTGTTGTTGTTCAGCCAGTGAACTCTATTCCCAAATCGACTTCCCTGAGGTCGCCTTTTTCGCCCTCTTCAAGGTAAGGGAACTTTCCGCCGGCGATAACCACCATCGCCTGTATCTGGTTACGCGGCATGTTCTCGTCGATCATCGCACCCCAGATTATGTGGGCGTTGTTGTGGATTTTGCTGCTGACTGTCTCGACAATCATCTCGGCCTCGCGCAATGTCATGTCGCTTCCGCCTATGACGTTCACAAGAGCCCTGTTGGCGCCGCTGATGTCAACATCGAGAAGCGGCGATGTAAGCGCGTTCTCAACTGCTTCAAGCGCGCGCGCCTCTCCTTTCTCATCGGTCTTGCTTTCTCCAAGGCCAATCATTGCCGCGCCGCCCCTGTTCAAAATTGTTCTGAGGTCCGCAAAATCAAGGTTTATGAGACCAGGCTTTGTAACCATTTCCGTAATGCCCTTAACGGCGTTTGTCAGCACTTCGTCCGCTACCTTAAAGGCCGCGTTGACAGGCAGGTCTGGCGCAATCTCAAGAATCTTGTCGTTCGGAATCACAATAATAGTGTCTGTGTTCCTCTTGAGGTTCGCGAGGCCGCCCAGGGCGTTCTCCATTCTCTTCCTTCCCTCAACAGTGAAAGGCAGGGTTACTACTCCGATTGTTAGAGCCTTCATTTCCTTTCCAATCTCCGCGACAATCGGCGCTGCCCCAGTGCCTGTTCCGCCGCCCATTCCGCAAGTAATGAAAATAAGGTCGCTGTCAGAAAAAGCCTCGCTCAAGTCTTCAATGCTTTCCCGCGCAGCAGCTTCTCCCACGCTCGGGTCGCTTCCGCTTCCCAGCCCCCTGGTCAGCTGGCGCCCAATGAGAATCTTTTTGTCAGCAACAGTGTTAAGCAAATCCTGCGCGTCAGTGTTAACCGCGAAAGTTTCAGCGCCTGTAATGCCGATTTCCGTCATTCTTTCAATGGTATTGCAGCCGCCGCCGCCAATGCCCACAACCCGAATGCGCGCCTTGCTTGTCTCAAGCAGCTTTATCAGTTCCTCGTTGTCCTGAGTTGGCTTCATGCCCCTCTT
>JAPLVT010000023.1 GCA_026396975.1 Candidatus Iainarchaeum sp. | reverse complement strand
AGCAAGCTTTATCGCCGCGCGAAGGCCCGCTGGGCCCGCGCCCACAATGATAACGTCGAATTCTTCCATTCGCAACAATCCCGCTTCATTTTTCCTTTTTTAGTTTTTCCGAAAGCATTTCGCCGCTTATCGCCCAGTTTTCCTGCGGCAAATCCGAAATCACTATTGTGACCCACTCCCGGGATATGCCGTTTTCCTCAAACGCCTTGAAAACAGACTCGATTATTTTTTCTTTTTGCGCGGCGCTTCTCCCTTCAAGCATGTCTATTTTTACCAGCGGAATTTAGGACACCTTCTTTGCGATTGACATTGCGCCCACCGGGCAGACGCGCACGCAGGCGCCGCACTCAATGCATTTTGCCTCGTCGATTATTATGCGCGTTTCCGCAAGCTCTATCGCCGCCACAGGGCACACAATAAGGCAGCCCGCGCAGTAAAGGCATTTTTGGGGGTCGTTCTTCGCGGGCAAACAGAATCACTTTTTTGGACAAAAATGCGCTTTCTAAAATATAGGTTAATAAAGGGTTTTAAAGGATTAGTTTTTTTATGTGCCTCGCGATTCCGGCGAAAGTGCTTGAACTGCAAGAGGGCGGCAACAAAGCCATGATTGAACAGCCTTACGGCAGGCGCGTTGTTCTCAACAATATTATTAACGCGAAGAAAGGCGAGTTCGTTCTGCTGCAGCAGGGGTTTATTGTTGAGAGAATCAGCGAGAAGGACGCGAAGGAAGCGTGGAAGGCATTGGAGGAATTGGATTAGGATAAGAAGAATAATCCCGAATAGGGCCCCTAATAGGGCAAACCCAGTGCCGCCCGTAGGAAAAATCCCGCAGGCGCGGAAAGTGGAAAAAGGGGTTCAGCCGCAGATTCCTCAAAAAAAGAAAGGGCTTGCGGGAGAAGGAAAGGGCAGCATAATAGGCTTTGAAGCGTGGGCTTTGCACGGCAAAGCTATTTTTTTCCGTTAAAGCCAGCCGCTTCGAGTATCGCGAGGTTGCCAATGGTTTGTTTTTTCAAGCAGTTTAAACTAGTGCTGGATAATTTTTCAACCGCGTTCCCCCAGTGCACTGAAACAATGTCGCCAGCGGAAAGCGCGAGGCAGTAGGGGTTTTGCAGTGTTTTTGCTTTCTCGCGCAGCTTAAGAGAACTGCCTTCCAAAAAAAGCTCGACGCCCTTCACTTTAATGCCCGCCTTGGTTTCTTCTTTTACCTCAGCCCATTGGACAAGGCAGTTGCTGAGGTTCTCTACAATCGGCTGCACTTTTTTTGTGATGAAGTTCACGTAAAGCACGTGGAAGCTGTGGTGCGGAAGCAGGCAGTCCGGAAGCGCTGCGGCCTTTCGTTCCGCTATTTCGCGCGGCAGCCCGTGCAGTTGGAATGAAAGGATTGTTTTTTGCATTTCGCTGTATTGCACGCTGCGCAAAAGTTTGTTGCCGAGCCAGTACGCTTCTATTACGCCCGCATCGAATGGCTGCGCATCGTTTGCTTTTGCAATCAACTCTAAGTAAGGGTAGAGCGCGTAGAAGCGCTGCAGCGTGCGCTCTATTTCTGGCGCCTGCTCCGGGCGCGGTTTGGCAATGAAGCCCATTAGTTTCGGCCAGCTTTCAGGCGGGCCGCAGTAGCCGAGCTTGTTCGGAATAAGCGAGTACTTGCTTGCCCGCTGCAATGCTTCTGTTTCTTGGCTCATAAAAATGGAATTGCGCCCTCTTGCGGAGTTTTCTTTCCAGGCAGGATGCCCTTGCGGCTTCCTCGGCTGATGCAATTATGTTAAATGCATCAGTTCCTTCTTGCTGAAATAAAAGGCGCCTTGTTTCCGGTCGCCTGCAAAAAGTATCCCCAGGCAACCGCGATGAACACTCCCGCTGCTATGAGCAGGAAGCCGCCGGCCTGGGCAATTCCAAAGGGCTTTCCCGAAAAGGCAAAGGAAAGGAATACTGTGAGAGGCTGTGCGAGCAAAAGGACTGCCGCTGCCTTGTGCAACGGCAGTTCGCGCAGCCCACTGTACCATGTGAAGACATAGGCAAAAAGGAAAGCTGATGAGACTAGAGCCCACTGGAGCTGCACTGTTGTTATCGAAAGGATTTCTGTTGCCTGGCCTGTCAGCGCAAGGAACGCCAGCACGAAAAGCGCGCCGAAAAACATCCTGCCGAAAGCCACTGCGCTTCCGCTGAGGCCGCGCAGAACGTGCTTGCTGAGCGTGTTTTCAGCCGCCCAGAGGATGGTTGCTGCAAGAACAAGCGCTTCCGGCAATCCGAAGGAAGAAATGTTGAAGAACAAAAAGTTGCCCGCGAGAAGCAGCAGCGCGGCGACTGCATAGCTCTTGCTGATTTTTTCGCGCAGGAAAAAAGCCGCGAGCAGCGCCGACCAGATGAACAATGTCTTGTGCAAAAAGCCCGCGTTGACAGCGCTTGTCATCTGCAGGGCATAGAAGAACAATAGGAACGGAATGCTGCCGCCGATAAGGCCGATTGCCGCAAGCTGCGCCCAGCGCTTTTTTGAAAGAGACCTAAGTGACTTGAAATCCTTGAAAAGCAGTATTGCCGAAAGCAATAGCACGGCCACAACAGCGCTTTTTAGGAAAGTGAAAACCGCAGGGTTGCTTTCCTTTACCGCGAAACTGTTCACGAAAACGCTGGCGCCGCTGACAACAGCTGTGAGCAGCACAAGCAGTAAACCTTTTCTTTGGTTCATGGCAAGAATGATTTCGTGTTAAAGGATTAAAAAGCTAATTGTGGTGCTAATGCAAAAAAAACAAAATGAAAAAAATTCGGGAAAAAGGAAAGCGAGCGGAAAAACCCCTTGCGGAAAAAACAAGGTTGTTTTTGTTTTCGGGAACAGTCTGGTTGAGGAGGACAGCGCGGCGCTGAAAGCAGCCGCTGCTTTGAGAAAAAAATTTCCGAAAATTAGCTTCGTTGAAACCGATGACCCGGAAGAGCTACAGGGAGCAAAAGGAAGGGAAATTTTTGTAATGGACGCCGCAAAAGGAATCGAAAAAGTCGAATTGGTTGAGCTGGGAGCCCTGGAGAAAACAAAAAATCCTGCTTCGCTGCACGACCTTGACCTGCAGTTCGAGTTGCAGCTGCTGCAGAAAATTGGGAAAATCGGGAAAATAAAAATAATCGCTGTGCCCGCAGGTTACCCCGCGGAGAAAGCCGCGGTGGAAGCAGGCAGGCTGCTGCGTTGAAGCGCCGCGCTTATTTCTTGCTCCAGTTCACGCGCAAAAAGTGCGTTGCGCAGCTGATGCACGGGTCGTAGGAGCGCACAAGCTTTTCAATCTCAATCTCGGCTTTTTCCTGGGGCAGCGGCAGCAATTGCGGGACCAGAACCTTGAGGTCTTCTTCTATGTTGCGCGTGTTCTGCTGCGTCGGAATAATCAGGTTGGCGGCTTTCACATAGCCGTCCGCGCCGAAAGAGTACTGGTGGTAGAGCGTGCCCCGCGGCGCTTCTGTAACGCCAACACCGATTGCTTCCTTTGTTTTGATTTCAGCCATCTGCTCTTTCCTTACCTTCAGCGAGTTCAGTATTTCGATTGCGCTGTCAATGCAGTGCAAAAGCTCTATCGCCTGCGCGAGATTGTTCACATGCGCCTTGTCCGAGGGCAGGCTTGTAGCAAGTTCCCTGCTTATTTTTCTCGCTTCTTTGTGCAGTTCCTGCTGGTTGAGGTTTATCCTTGCCTGCGAGCCGACCTTGAAAGGCCTTTTGTTGAACAGCGCCTGTTTTGCTGCCGAGCCCTGGACAGCGTATTCCTGGATGTGCTTTATTGCTTCCTGCTCCGGAACAAGCGTTCCGTCAGTGCAGCGCACCGGCCCCTCCAAAAAGCTATAGCCCTTGCCGGCGATTGCAGCATAGAAGGTTTTTCGTTCAAAAGGCATTTTTTTGCCGAAACCGTCGAAGAGATGGATAAGCCCGATGGCGTCTTTCCTGACTTTTTGCAGCTGGGGCAGCAGCGCTTCAAGCTGCTTTTGCTTTGGCAGCGCTGTGAAACCGCCGGCGCGAATGCTGGCTGTCTGGTAGACCCTGCCGCCCAGCAGCCTTACAATGTCAGTGCCGGCTTTCTTGATCTCAAGCCCTGCCTGCACAAAACGCATTTCTTCCTTGTTGAATGCAAGGGCGCTCTCCCTGCCCAAAAAGTCAGGGAGCGCGAGGAAAACAAGGTGCAGCGCGTGGCTCTTGATGAATTCGCCGTGCGTTGCAAGCTCGCGCAAAACTTTTGTCTGCTCAGTAACCTTGGCATTGAAAGCATTCTCCACTGCCTCAATGGC
This sequence comes from Candidatus Iainarchaeum sp., assembly GCA_026396975.1. GTDB lineage: Archaea > Iainarchaeota > Iainarchaeia > Iainarchaeales > JAPLVT01. The sequence continues at coordinate 6,272 of JAPLVT010000023.1, read as the reverse complement.
AGTGCTGAGGTGGCTGACGTTGCACAATCCGCATATTCTTCCCACAATGAGCGGGATCTGCGTATAGTGCCTGCCCACAACCATCTGCTCGAAAAAGCGCTGGCCCTCGAAAATGTTAAGGCGGCACTGTTCCACTTTTCCTTCCTTCAGCTCTAAGTCCAGCGAGGCGTGGCCCTCGATTTTTGTAATCTCTTTAATCGAAATCCAGCCTGCCTGCTGCATTCAGTTTTCCCCCTTAAGTTCCTTAAGCGCTTCGGGCAGCTGGTTGAAGTAAGTGAAAAGGTTGTAGCGTTCCCTCTTTCCTTCGCCCATTTCCTTGAACAGCGCGTCAAGCGATGAAAAGTTCGCGTCTTTTGTGAAGCCCCTGCAGCCGATGCACTGGGCGCCGTTGCCCGGGCACATCGCGTCGCAGCCCGCGAAAGAAACAGGCCCGAGGCACAGTTCGCCCTTCAGCAGGAGGCAGGGATCCTGGTTTCGCTTGCACTCGAAGCATACTGGAACATCTTCCAGCCGCGGCTTCCAGCCGATGAGGATTTTTTGCAGGAAGAGCAGGAATTCTTTCTCGTTGATTGAGCAGCCGGGCAGAACATAATCGACAGGCACAACATCTGAAAGTGGGCTTGCTTTTGCGCGCACTGCAAGGGTTTTGACCTGCTGTATTTTTGCTTCCATGCCAGCGGGCAATGCGTTCCTCATTCCCGGAATTCCCGCTATCGCGGCGCACGCGCCAAGCGCGACAAGCACTGTGCTTTTTTCCCTTATGCGCTTTATGAGCCCTTCTTCCCCGGGCGTGATAACGCTTCCCTCAACGAAAGAGATGTCGAGTTTTTCGCTGCCTGCAAGAGGCTTTTCCAAAAGAGCCGCTGATTCTACAATGTTGATAAAAGGCAGCGCGGCAAGCAGCTTTTCCTCGAGGTCGAGAATTGTGAAGATGCAGCCCTCACAGCAGGTGAGAGAGAACAGCCCGACCTTAACTTTCGGGGCAGCCGCCAGGGTTTCGGGGGCGCAGCGGGACTTTTCCGGATTTTTTTGGGCGGCCATTTTACTCTTCCTCCACGGGCATTTCGCCAAGGTCTTTCGCGCTGAAAACCGGGCCGTGCACGCAGGTGTACTTGTTGCCGATGTTGCAGTGGGCGCAGAAGCCCATTCCGCACTGCATAACCCTCTCAAGCGAAGCGTACAACTGCGTGTTCTTGAAGCCCTTTTTCCTGAGTTCTATTAAAGAGAATTTCATCATGCTCGCAGGGCCGCAGACAAGAACCACTGTGTTCTCAACCGGGAGCTCGGCTTTGTCGAAGAGGCAGGTTACCACCCCGGTGTTTCCTTTCCAGTTGGCGTCGCACCTGTCTACAGTGCTCAGGACAGCGAAGCCCTCTTCCGCCCATTTTTTCTGGTCGTCAGGGAAAAGGATGTTCGCGGGAGTCCTGCAGCCGAACAGTATGAATTTTTTTCCGAACTCGCTTTGCTTTGCCTGCACGGCGTAAATCGCGCTTCTGAGCGGCGCTAGGCCGCACCCGCCGGTTACAAATACGATGTTTTTTTTCCTGAATTTCTGCAGCGGAAAGCCGTTGCCGTAAGGCCCCCTCAGGCCGATTTTGTCGCCTTTGCGCAGCCTGTGCATTGCGTTTGTCACATTGCCAACGTTTACGACAGTGAAACGCATGCTTTCGGTTTTGTAGGGCGAAGAGCTGATGCTGATGGGTATTTCCCCGTAGCCGAAAATGCTTACCATCATGAACTGCCCGGGCACGAAAGAGAATTTCTTCTGCGCTTTGGCGTCGCTGTAGCTCACGGTGAATGTCTTTGTGTCGTAGGTTTCGTCCGCAATGTCAGTGATTTCCGCCTGCAGCGGCTCCTCCGGCGCTTTCATTTTTTCACCCCAAGCGTGTCTTTCTGGATTTCGTTCGCGATTTTTGTGAGGTCGATGTCAACAGGGCAGGCAGCGATGCACCTGCCGCAGCCGATGCAGAGCTGCAGCCCGTGGTGCTGCTGGTAGTAGGAGAGCTTGTGCAGCACAAACTGGCGCAGCCGCGCTGCCCTGCTTTTCCTGAAAACATGGTTGCCGGCTACCTTTGAAAAGCGCTGTAGCTGGCAGCTGTCAAGCTGCCTGCTCCTCTCGCTTTCCTTATCGCTGCCGAAAAGGAAGTTGTCTTCTATGAAATAGCAGTAACAGGTCGGGCAGACCTGCGTGCAGCTTGTGCAGCTCAGGCACCTGTCGCCCTCCTGCTTCCAGACAGGATGATTGAAATTTGAGTAAAGGTTTTGCGCAAGGTTTTTTGTTTCAAGGCTGTTTTGGCATTCGAGCTTGCGGGAAGGGGCCGTGTCTTTTGCCGGCTTGAAGAACTTCTTGCCAAGAAGCCTTTTTCCCCTCTCGGTGGCAGCCGTAACAAAAAAATCGTTGCCCCTTTCGATGAACAAAAGGTCGTGCCCCACCGGCTGGCTTGTGCCCATGCTTGTGCAGAAGCCGTTCTCGCAGGGGCCCTTGCACTGCAGCGCAATCAGCACTGTGTTTTTCCTGCGGGAGGTATAGAATTGGTCGCTGCCGCAATCGCAGTATTTTTCGAACAGCTGGTCAAGAACATTCAGCGCGTGCGTGTCGCACGGGCGGATGCCAAACACTATTTTCTGCTTTTTGTCATCCAAAGGGGAAATTTCATAGGAACCAGTTTGTTTCCTAAAGAAAAAGATTTTTTCTTGGGACGGCCTGAACAAAAACTTGGGCGAAAACAGTGTCCTTCCCTCCAAGAAAAGTTGTTGCCCTTCCCATGGCGCGAAAATTGTGGCGCCGCTGTCCTCCTCTACAGGCACGAAGACAGCGCTTTTTTTGGCGAGTACGTCGAGGAAAGAGGGCAGTTGCTCTTTTTTTATTGTAAAGTTCATTTTTTTCACTTTGACGCGGGAAATATAAAAAAACCGGGAACAGCCATCTGCTCCCGCGTGAAATCATTTCTGCAACACTTTCAGGCCCGGCAGCTCCTTTCCGCTTAGGTAAGTGAGCAGCGCCTTGCCGGCAAGCGAAACGTGCGAAAAGTCCTCGAAGCTGAATTCAAGCTGCTCTATCGCGGTCTCGGTGTCGCCACCACCAAGGAGCGCGAACGCTTTTCCGCTTTTGAGCGCGTCGAAAACTCTTTTCGTGCCGACCTCAAAGCCGTAGCGCTCGAACATTCCGAGCGGGCCGTTGAAAACCGCGAACTTGGCTTTTTTCAGCTTCTGCTTGAACAAGGCGGCTGTCTCGGTGCCGATATCGCAGACAAGGTAATCAGTTGGCAGCTCGTCCACAGTGAGCTCTTTGCGCTCGTCATCGTCGTCCACTGCGGCAACATCAACCGGCAAAACGATTTTTTCCCCGTGGGCGTCAAGCAATTGCTTTGCGGGCTCAACCAGGCTCATAAGGTTTTTTTCCTCGAAAAACTTGTCCTTTTCCCCGAGCTTTTTGCCCGCTGCCTTGAGGAATAGCTCCCCGAACAAGCCGCCGACGCAAACAGTGTCTGCTTTCCCGTTATCCAAAATAACTTTTATGAGCTTCAGGCTGTCCTCTATTTTTGCGCCGCCGAGAATGAAAACGCATGGCTTTTCACCCTTATCATAATGCTTCAGCGCGTTTACTTCCTTCTCGAGCACTGGCCCGACATAGGAAGGCAGCAACGCGGTAAAGCCGACAACGCTTGGCTGGCTCCTGTGGCAGACGCTCAGCGCGTCCTGCACGAACATGTTGCTCACCGAGCCGATTTTCTGCACTCTTTCAAGCTTTGATGCTTCCTCTGGAGTGAATTCCTTTTCCTCGTCGTCGAATTCCCTCACGTTGTCCATCAGTATGATATCGCCGTTCTGCATTGCCTGTATCGCGGCAACGTAATCCTCGCTCCATTTGACCAACTTTACGGGCTTCTCTATTTCCTCGCTGATCGCTGCTGCGTGCTGGTCTAGAGGGGAAAAATCCTCGTCGCCTTTCCTGCCCTGGTGGGCAAGCACAACAACCTTCGCGCCCTTTTCGCTAAGGAATTTCATTGTTTTCGCGTGCTCCTTTATGCGCGCGCCCGCGAACAATTCGCCGTTCTCAACATTGCTGTTAAGGTCTGCCCTTACCACAATTGTTTTCCCTTCAACGTTTTCCTTGCTTATGAACTTGTATTCTCCCATGCTTTGCCCACACTCCGATAAAAAAAATAACCTTTCCTTTGGCAACTTTGTTTTTGTTTCCTGCGGATTAAAAAAAATCAAAAACAAAAATAAAAAAGGGGATTTTTACAGCCCCTTCTTTGCTATGAAGTCAACGAAGTCCGCGAGAAGGCTGCTGTAGCCCCACTCGTTGTCGTACCAGCCGAAAACCTTCACGAGCTTTCCGTTCACCTTTGTCAGCTTGCTGTCAAAGATGCAGCCGTGAGGGTTCTGCACAATGTCGCTGCTCACAATCTCTTCTTCGGTGTACTCGAGGTTGCGCGCAAAAACGCCTTTCGCTGCATTCTTGAAAAGATCGTTCACTTCCTGCGCGGTGGTTTCCTTTTTCATCACGCAGGTCAGGTCTACTATGCTGCCTGTTGGGACAGGAACGCGCACGGCAATGCCGTCAAGCTTTCCCTTAAGGTCAGGGAAGATTGTTGTTATTGCCTTTGCGGCGCCGGTGCTTGTGGGAACCTGGTTTATTGCCGCAGCCCTCGCTCTCCTTGCATCCTTGTGGGGGCCGTCAACCAATACCTGGTCTGCGGTGTAAGCGTGTATTGTCGTCATAAAGCCGCGTTCAATGCCGATGCTTTCATGCAGTACTTTTACCAGCGGCGCGAGGCAGTTTGTTGTGCACGAAGCCATGCTTAAAACATGGTCTTTTTTCGGGTCGTACTTGTTTGTGTTGACGTTCAGTATGAACTGCACGCCGCTCTCGTCCTTCGGCGGGGCGCTGATAACTACCTTTTTCGCGCCGGCAGTGAGGTGCTTTCCCGCGTCCTCTGTTGCCCTGAAAACTCCGGTGCTTTCAAGGACTATTTCCGCACCAAGCTCTTTCCAGGGAAGCTTTACAGGGTCTTTCTCGGCTGTAACCATTATTTTCCTGCCGTTCACGACAAGGTGCTGCGGGTCGCTTTCTATTGTGCCGGGAAATTTCCCGTAAACGCTGTCGTACTTGAACAACCTTGCCAAAATGGCAGTGTCCGTCAGGTCGTTTATGCCGACAACATCAATGCCCTTGTTGTCAAGCATGCACCTGAATGCCTGCCTCCCTATTCTTCCAAAACCGTTAATCGCAACTTTCACCAAGAAAAATCCCCCCAAAAAAAAAGCCGATATTTGGACTACTTTCTATAATTTACCTTCTTCGTAATGGTTTTTAACAATTCCCTTTTGGGTGGTTGCGCAACATAACGCAAAAATTAGCTCCTGATTATGCGCAGCAATTCCTCTTTCTTTTCTTCCATCAGCTCCCTGGTGTCTGCCTCAAGGTTCAGGCGCAGCAGGTTCTCTGTGCCGGAAGGCCTGACGTTGAACCACCAGCCATCAAAGTAAGCCGAGAAGCCGTCCAGGCGGCTTACCTTCTTGGCCTTTGGGGCGTAAACAGCCCCTATTTCCCTTATTTTCCCATCCTTGTCCTTCACATCCGCGTTTGTTTCGTCAATCGCAAAATAGCGCTTGTAAGGCGCAACGAGCTCGCTCAGGTTTTTGCCGGAATCTGAAACCATCTCCAGCGCCACAAGCACGGCAATCAGCGCGCTGTCAGCGAAAAAATTTTCCCTGAAATAAAAGTGCCCGGAAAGCTCGCCCCCGAACAGGGCGTTTTCCTTCCGCATCCTTTGCTTGATGAAGCTGTGGCCAACGCGCTCTACAACCGGAATGCCGCCGTTGGCCCTAATTGTTTCAGGCACAGCCTTCGACATCACGGACGTGTAAACAATCCTCGCGCCCTTGTTCTTGCGCAGGAAGTTCGCTGCGATAAGGCAGGTAAGCTGCGAACCTCCCACAACGCCACCTTTCTCGTCAACCATGAACATCCTGTCGCCGTCGCCATCGAAAATAACCCCAAAATCGGCTTTTTCCGCGAGAACGCGCTTCTGCAGCGCCACAATGTTCTCCGGCTTCAGCGGATTCGGCTCGTGGTTCGGAAAGCCCCCATCCAATTCGAAAAACATTTTTGTTATCCTAAGCGGGAGCTTTTTTTCAACCGCTGGGACAGTGAGACCCGCCATGCCGTTGCTTGCGTCAACTACGACACGCAGCGGCCTTATTTTTTTTGCATTAATAAAGGAAAGGCAGTTTTTTATGTAACCGCTGAGAACATCCTTCTT
>JAPLVT010000028.1 GCA_026396975.1 Candidatus Iainarchaeum sp. | reverse complement strand
ACGAATGACCGAAGCAATGCCGCCGACCGTCGCCCGAAACTTTATTTATAAAAAACTGTGGGTTGACACTCATAAGAAAAAGAAAAACGCGACATTGCTTTTTTTAGGCGACGTTGGAACGGGAAAAAGCATTGGCGCTCTGCGTTTCGCCGAGGAACTTGACCCAAACTTTTCGGTCGAGCGCGTTTGCTTTTCAATAAAAGATTTGTTGCGGTTGCTTGACGAGGGCGATTCAAAAGGAAAACTCGGCAAAGGTTCGGTTGTTATTCTTGACGAGATTGCCGGAAGCGAGGAAAACGCTGACTCGCGCAGTTTTATGTCAAGGGAAAACAAAATAATTTCTTATGTTCAAACAATTTTTCGCGCTCGACAACTTATTGTTATTTTTATTGCGCCTTTCTTCGGGCAGGTTGACAAGCGCCTGCGGCAAATAGGCGTTTCCGGCATTGCTGTTTTCAAAGGCGTTAATTTCAAAAAGAAATGCAGCAAGGCCGCTTTTTATTGGTCAGTTCCAGCGCCGTTAATCGGAAAGACATACTTGCCAAAACCGCGATTGGTTGACAAGAAAACAGGCGAAAGCATTATCATAGACCGGATTCTTGTTGACAAGCCAAGCGAAGCGCTGATAAAAGATTATGAGGTTAAGAAATCGGCTTTCATCAAGGACAATATTCACGAATGGTATGGCCAACTCGTTGCAATTGACAACGCTCGCCAACCGGTCAACAAAGCGGATTTTTTGAAAACAACAAGCGAAAAGATAAAGGCAAACGCAGAAGCGTATAAAGTCAAGGACAAATTTTCGCCAAGTTTGATTTTAATGAAAGAGGGAATAAGCCAACGCGCGGCGTCAGCAATAGCCGCAACGCTAAACAAGGAACAAGATGGTTAAATGTCGCGAAAAACGTGCATTGCAATAGGTTGCTTCTTGATTTGCTTGGCTATTCTTGCGTATAAAGGGCTTTTGCAATAAAGTGAGCGCTCATTATGTGCGCTCGCAACTTGCGCTTGCCTATCCTATTAAAAGAGGGGAAAAACCGAAGTTAACTTTGCCGGGCAAGCGATTGTTATTCAAAAATGGTTTGAAATCTTAACCGCGTAAAACGCCAACAGAAGCGAATTTAAAAACACTTTGCCCTCTAACTGTAAATAGTCAAACTGTTTCTTCTTCTATCCCAGTCGGGGCATAGCCCATCGAGCTTAGAGCGAGATGGGCTCCAGCTTGATACTAATTTTTCCCACACTGCAAAAGCAAAGCTTTTGCGGCGCCTCGCAAAACTTTTGTTTTGCAAGGAGGCTTTTGTGCCGCAGCACAAAAGGCTGTAATGAAGTTTTTTCCCCAGGCTTTTTTCCGCAGAAAAAAGGCTGTTCGAATGCCGGCTGAGGCAACGGTATTTTTGCTTGGCGTTCGGGTTGCCTCCAGGAAGCTATATAAAGCAGCGTGCTTTTTGTTTTGTATGCGCGTTGCTTTGCCAAGGATGAAATACCCGAGGCTTTTGCTGCTGGCTCTTGCTTTTATTGTAGCGAGTTTGCTGTTCGCGGGAGGGCACTTTTCGCCGGTTCACAATATTCTGGTTTCGCTTGGTTTCTTCGGCAGCTTTCTGGCGGGCTTCCTTTACGCGTACGATTTTACGGCGGTTCCAGCCGCTGCAATACTGCTTCTGCTTGCAAAGGAACAGAACATTTGGGCTGCCACTCTGGTTGCAGGGGCGGGGGCATTGCTGAGCGATATTATAATTTTTCTTTTCTTGCGTTATGAGGTCATGAATGAAATAGAAGAGTTGGAAAAAAGCAGGTATGCCAAAATAATTGAGAAAGAGGAAGAAAAGCTGTTCGGAAGATTCCAAAAATATTTTCTGCTCTCCCTTGCGGCAATCCTCATTGCTTCCCCGCTTCCGACAGAAATCGGCATTACTATGCTTGCATCCATCAAAACCATGTCAACTAAAAAATTTGCAGGCATTGTTTATCTGCTGCACTCCGCAGGCATTTTCGCTATTTTGCTAACAGGCAGCCTAATATAGCCAAAGACAGGATAAGCCAGAGCCGAGGCGGCTCATCCCACCGCACCCGCATCGTATCGGCGGAAATCCCTGCAAAGGCGATTTTTATTTACACTTGTGGCGAGTAGTACACCTTTTCTGTTTTGAAGACTGTTATCCAGCTGAATTCCTTTATGATGTCCGGGAAGCCCTGCCGAATTTCCTTCATGAGCTCGTGGAAGTCGCGTGGGGTTTGTAGCATTGCCTCGAATTCCAGGTCGCTGATTCCGATTGCTTCAGTTACAAACATCACGTTTGTTTTGCTTTTTAGGAAAGAAATCAACTGCCGGTATTTTTCCGCCGAAAGGTTCTGCAACCGCAGGAAAACCTTGTGCCAGGTATAGCCGATTTTTGCGTAATCAAGAAGGACCATGTAGCCCAGGATTATTTTTTCTTTCTCAAGTCTCTTTATCCTGTACTTTGCTGTTTTGTCGCTGATGCCAAGGCGCTTGCTGATGCCGACAAGGGAAGCCCGGCTGTCCTGCGCGAGAACGCCTAGAATTTTGCCGTCGGTTTCGTCGATTTCAAACCGCGAGAAACGCTGCTCCATTATCAGCTCGTGCAATGATTTTTCGTTTGTGAGATACCTGTGCGAGATATGGTGCGCCCGCACGATGAAGGAAACGTCGACTGTTTTCAGGAAAGCGCCGAACCTGAAATTTAGCTCTTTCACGGCATTGTCTAACTCAAGCATGTCCCTGCTCCAGAGGATTATCGCAAGGTCATAGGCGCCGTCAAGCCTCAGCACCCAGCCCACGTTTGGCATCTGCAGCGCGAACCTGATTATTTCGTCCTCGCTGTAGTTCCCCTGCAGCTTTATCCAGAGCCGCGCGCTCTGCCTCTGCAATTTGAAAACGTCGATTACCGCGTAATAGCCGAGGATTACTTTCTCCCGCTCGAGCTTCTCAAGGCGCTGCTTTACCGCCTGCTTTGATAGGCGGACTTTTTTTGCAAGCGCAGCCACTGGCTGCCTGCTGTTCCGGTCCAGTTCAACCAGCAGTTTCCTGTCAATCAGGTCCAGTTTATACATATATTAACAATTGGAAAAAAACATTAATAAATTGTTCTTTTAGTTCCGAAATTTTGTTATTATAATTATTAATAAGGTAGTGCGGAAATTGTTACAGAGGTGCTGTTAATGCAAAAATCGGCTGGAATCATGGCAAAAAGGCAGTGCGCGCGCGCAATCGGCGGCGGCTTCTGCTCTAACCTCTAAGCAAAGGTGGAAAGGAATGGAAAGCGAATGGATGGCTGGCCTTGCGGCAAAAAGGCGGCTTGCGATGGGAATAGAAGCGGGCGGCTGCTGCGCACAGCTCTGAAAGCAATTTGCACGGAGGTGGAAAAATGGAAAGCGTTTGGATTAATGGCGTTGTCAGGGAACGGCAGGAGAAATCCCTTTTTCTGCAGCCCGCGGACATGCCTGAAAGGTGAAAAAATGGAATCATATTGCAGACTGAGCGGAGTGCAAGCACTGCGGTGCGCTTCGGGGGCGAGAGCATGATGAGCATCTGGCTTGGCGGCGTGAGGGATGAAAGGCAGCGCAAGTTCGATTTGAAAAGGCACGCGAGCGCTTCGGACCACGGCAGGCTTTAAAGGCAGCGCATTGCGGCAAGCGAAAAAATTGCACAATCTTGGCATAGCCATGCAATTGCAAAACACGGGAAAACAAAGGGCAGTGACTGGCAGTGAAAGCATGCTTGGTTCGCCTGGCGGACCAGCGCAACAGCGACGTTCTGTACTTCCCGAAGGTGGAAAGCCTTGCAATAGGCTATCTTGCGGCATATCTGCGCGCGAATTCTTTCAGCGCGGAAATAATTGACGAGGAAATATTCGGGCTCAGCAGGGAGCAGACTGTAAAAAGGCTTGCTAACGCCGGCCTTATCGGCTTTACCGCGATAGCAAAGCCCCAGATTTTCCAGATAATTGAAACAATAAAAGCGCTCAGGGAACAGGAAAGCACTGCACATTTTTCAATTGGGGGGCAGTACGCAACTTTTTTGTACAAGGAACTGCTCGGTCTTGAGGGGGTTTTTGATTCTGTCGTAAGGTTCGAAGGAGAGCAGACATTGCTGGAGCTTGCGCGGGCAATTGAGGAAGGAACGACCCTTGAAGGCATACGGGGGCTCTCGTTTAAAGAAAATGGAAAAATAATTGAGAATCCGCTAAGGCCGCTCATTGACGACCTTGATGAACTGCCTTTTCCCGCGAGGGACACAATGCAGGGTGTTCTTGAAAGCGGCGGGTTGCCGGCAGTTTCAAGCAGCAGGGGCTGCTACAACAATTGCAGCTACTGCAGCATAAGCAGCTTTTACCGCACTCCGGGCGGAAAGCACTTCAGGCTAAGGAGCCCGGAAAACGTGCTAGCAGAATTGCAGGAGCTAAAGCGCAATTATCCTGGCATAAGCGAAATCTGGTTCGTGGACGACAATTTTGTCATGCCGGGGGGAGCAGGAATGAGGCGCACCGCAGAATTGTGCCAAGGAATAAAAGAACTCGGGCTGCAGTTTGACATTTACTTGAGGGCAAACGACGTGAACAGCAAACTCCTCCAATTGCTCAAAAAAAGCGGGCTGCGCAACATCTTCATTGGCGCTGAATCGGCAAGCAACCATACGCTCCAGCAAATCTTCAACAAGAACATTACTGCGGAGCAAACCCTAAAGGCAATCAGGCTGTGCAGAAAAATGCGCATAAGCGTTGACCCGGGCTTCATAATGTTCCACCCTTGGAGCACAATGCGGGAGATCAGGCAGAACATTCGCTTCCTGGAAGCCGCCGGGCAATACACGCTCTACGGGATAGCGAGCTATCTGACGCCTTACACATTCACGCCGATAGGGCAAAAGATGGCGTCAGGAGAAATGCCTTACAAAAAACCTGGGGCTGTTCCGGACCAGACGTTGAACGATTTTGTCCCTTATGAAATAGCCGATGAAAGGGCTGAACTGCTGTTGTGCCTGACGCTGGAGGCATTCGAACAGTTCAGAGAACTGCCAGTGCTTTTTTCGCAGCTCAGGCAGAGAGCCAGAAAATTAAAGGCGCTGGGGCTGGAAGAAGAAGCCGCTTCCATGGAAGAAAAATGGGCTGAAGGCATAG
>JAPLVT010000146.1 GCA_026396975.1 Candidatus Iainarchaeum sp. | reverse complement strand
GAGCGCTACCACTGCCTTTTTTTCACGCTATAGCTGGATGGTCAGAAAAAGCTGTTTTGCGTATTTTTCCCGAGCCGCCAACATGCCCCTCGCATAAAGGCTGCCGTTGCAAAGCACGGCACTGAACCTGCTACCTGACATTTCTTTAAATAATCTTTCCAGCCCTCTTTTTCTTGCATGCGGGCAGAGCGCTTTTTCAGGAACGTGGAATTCCACGCAAAGGAAAACTTCCTTGTTTTTGCAATACAGCCGAAGCTGTTCTCAGTGGAAACTGTTTTCTCGGCGGCGTACTCGATGCTGGACAAGGCGTTCGTGCTTGTGGATGGCGACCCAAGGGACATGATGGTTGTAAGCATGCAACCCAAAGAAGGCAAAGGGCTGCGCGCGCTTGCCGAGCGATTCAGCCAGCAGCTGTTGAACTATGCTGTTAACGCACAGCAGAGCGCAGCCACGCGGCAGATAAGGGAGTGCCTGCTGCGGCGGGTTTTCCTCACGCAATCCACAGGTTCCGGGCAGCCGAGAGCCGGCCGAAAGAAACCCAAAAAACCGAAGCCCCAAAACCTAACGTCACAAAAACCAAACCCCAAAAACTTAAATCCAAAAAACTTAACGCCCAAAAAATCAACGCCCAAAAAGCCGAAGCCCAAAAAACCAAAACCAAAAAGACCAAAGCCCCCAAAACCTTCTTCCGGTGCGAGCGGAAAAAAGCCCCCAAGGCTCCCACGGAAGCGCCGCAAAGGAAAGGGGCGATAGCCTGTGTTCCAAATAAAAATTTCGGGCGCAAAAAAGGCAACAATCGATTTTAACGGCTACCTTTACCCAGGGCAAGTTCTGCGCTGCGCGGCAGAGCAGTTCAGGGGCACCTGCAGGGCCAAAATAAAAAACGCCCCCGGCGGAAGGTTGGTGGTGGAGCTTTCGCCGTCAAAAGGATTCTCGCCGCGCGAAGCCGCGCTTGTTTTCTGCAACAACGCGCTTGCGCTGAGGCAAAGCGGTGGCTTATGAAAAAGCGGAAAAGATTTGGCACAAAGGATTTTTCGGCGGGCCATGGCATGCAAAAAATGCGGTTAAACAAATTTTTTGAGCATCGGCTGCCAAACGGCAAAACCGCGCTGATCTCCTCCTTCGGCGATTACAGCATTGTGGGCAAAACGGAAGCGGGCCTGATAAGGAAAGGAAAAATTTCAGGTGGGCTGCAAAAAAAACTCGAGCGGGATTTCATCGCGGTCTCAGAAAAAAACAAGCAAGCGCTGGCAGAGAGGATAAGAAAGCGGTACTCGCACGTTTTCGAGGGAGTCACATTGCACATTGTCAATCCGACCATGCGCTGCAACCACGCCTGCCAATACTGCTACGCGCAATCGCTGCCGCTCGGCGGCAAATGCAAAGGCAGCGACCTTGGCAAGGAAACAGCCCTCAAAATAATTGATTTCATCTGGCAGAGCCCAGGGCGCGAAATTGTCATGGAATTCCAAGGTGGCGAGCCGCTCGCGAACTTTCCCGCAATAGAGTTTATTGTGGAAGAATCAAAAAAGCGCACCGGAAAAAACGTGCACTTCCGCATTGTCACAAACCTCACTCTGATGGACAACGATATTGCAAGGTTCTTGCAGCGCAACAAAATTTTCGACGTATGCACCTCGCTTGACGGGCCAAAGAGCGTTCACGACAAAAATAGGCGGCTGCTAGGGGGAAGCAGCTATGAAAAAGTAGTTTACTGGATTAACGCTTTGAAGTCGGAATTCGGCTTCAGGCACATTGGAATGCTGCCCACAATAACAAGGCACAGCCTCAATTTTCCCCGTGAGATTGTCGACGAGTACAGGCGCCACGGCATGGCTGACATTATTCCAGTGATGCTCCGGCCCATCGGGCGGGCGAAGCAAAACTGGAAAAAAATCGGATACCAAGCGGAGGATTACATCCGCTTCTGGCGCGCGGTAGCGGATTATTGCATAAAACTTTCGCGCGAAGGAAAGCCAATGGCCGAGCAGTATTCGCTGATTACAATGCGCAAAATACTCGGCGCAGGCGGCATCGCACACACATGCTTCAGCAAGCCTTGCGGCGCTGGGCTGATGCAGGCGTCATACCAGCCAAACGGCAGCATATTCACCTGCGACGAGGCGAAATCCGAGCCGCTTTTCAAAATAGGCGATGTCTCGCAGGGTTACCGCGAGGTTTTCACATCTCCCGCTGTGCTGAACATGGTTGCGCTCAGCAGCACTTGGGGTTTCCTCTGCAACGAGTGCAAATGGAGCCCATACTGCTGGTTCTGCCCAGTGCTTGCCTACAGCGGCAGCGGCAACCCGCTTCCCATGCTGCCGCTTGACATGGATTGTGCTGTAAAAAAAGCCCAAATTTCCTTTGTTTTCGAAAAGCTCTTTTCAAAGGACAAAGGCATCCTGCTGCAATGGCTTGGCAGCCAGGCGCCCGCGCAGGCAAAGAATTAAAAACAACAAATCATCTATTAATTACGGATTCGCATGGCAAAGAAACTGCCTGAAGTCGGAAAAACAATCTCTTCTTTCATCAGCGAGGAGAGCGGCAGGATTTCAAAGCACAATGCCCTGACGCTCGGCGCAATTCTCGCCGGAGCAGCTGCCTCTTCCATTGCGGTTAAAGGCGCTTTCGGCGCAGACACGAACTCTGCAGGAAACCCAACTTATACAGGAACAAGCCATGTTCATAGCCATATGTCAAGCCCGCCACCACCGCCGCCGCCACCAGCAGCAGCCCACTTTTCCTACTGATTTCGAGAGCACCCGCTTTTTGCCAAGCTACTGCAGGCATCTTTATGGGGGCGGCTTCCCACGGCATTGATTTTTAACCGCTTTTTCCATTATTTCTTTTGGATGCTCTTCCCAAAGCCGCTTGAAGCCAAAATAGAACTCGTCAGGGACTGCAACTACAACTGCGGCTTCTGCTTCAACGCCAATACCGCTGGCACTTGCGGCGCAAAACAGTTGTCAACCGCGGAAGCAAAGAGAATAATCTCAAAAATCGCTTCCGAAGGGATAGAAAGAGTGCGCTTCACCGGGGGAGAGCCGCTGCTGCGCAAGGACCTTTCCGAACTGCTTCGCTTTGCGAGGCAAAGCGGGCTTTACGTAATGCTGAACACAAACGGCAGCCTCTTCAGCCCAAAAATGCTCTCTGTTGCGGCAAAAAACTGCGACAACATTCTTTTTTCGCTGCACGCCCAGAACCCGAGCAAAGAAGCATTGCTTCAGGGAAGCGCTGCGGGAAAGCGCTTTTTCAAGAAAAAAATTTCCGCAATAAAATCCCTTGCAGGGCGCGGCGTAATGGTGCGGGCAGCAACAATCCTCACAAGGCGGAACATCCTCGCCTTGGAGGAATTCCACAGTTTGGCAGATAGCCTTCCGGGTGCCGCTTGGGCATTGCTGAGGCCGATTCCGACGCCAAATTTGCCAAAACCGATCGGCAGTGCAGACGTTGCGGTTGCTGTTGAAAAAATCGCTTCCTTCAACAAAGGCAGAAAAAAAAGCCGCCATTGCCTCATAGAAAACGCGATTCCATTTTGCGCTTATGCGCCTGAAAAAGTTTCCGCAGTGGCAATGGGCGCTGTAAACGAAGACGGCAACAGCAGCCTCGCAGTCGACAGCGCAGGCATCATAAAGCCGAGCTATTTTCTGGATATTGCGCTGGGCAATGCGCTGCAAGGCAGTTTCTCCGACGCCTGGGACAGCGATTTCATGCAAAGGCTGCATGCGCTCGAATTTGTAGGGGAAGAGTGCCATTACTGCAGGCTTGTGGGCAAATGCAGGGGCGGCAGCAGGTTTTCAGCGCTTTTTTCTGGCGGCAGCCTTTACTCCCTTGACCCGCTGGCAAAGCCAGTTCTTGCGGGCGCAAAAATACCCGCCGCAAAATAAAATTCCCATTCTTCCCAATGGAAATCTTTGCCGGAAAACGGTTTCGGCAAGCCTTTTTGCGCGGTATTTTTCCAGGGCGATTGTTCAAGCGAAATGAATAAATATGGGCAAAGCGCTAATACATTAAAAATAGCTTAAACAAAAAGGTGCACTGTTTTGCCACAAAACAAAGAAGTTGCCCTGCGCGATATCAGGCAGGCCGTAAAAAAAGCCGCCAGCGAGAAAGAAGGCAACCAAAAAGGCATTTTCGCTGCCGTAATAATACTTGTTGTAATAGCGGTTGCAATCTATTTTTTCCCGCAGGTGCCGATAACGCCGCCCATAACGCCGCCTGCATCGCCGTCCTGCGTAAATGGTGTCCAAGACAGCGGCGAGGAAGGCGTTGACTGCGGCGGAATATGCTTCGGCGAGTGCGTCGTCAACAAAGACCCAGGTTATGCGCTTCCGTCGACCATTTATGATGTAGCGGTTGACAAGGAAGACAGGATTCTTCTGGTTGACAAAGACAGGGACAGGGTAATGCTGTTCTCCCCAGAGCTTAAGTACCTGCGCAACATCGGCGAAACAGGCGTTTTGCCCGGCGGCACCTCGAATGCGCAGCTCTCAAACCCGCTTGCAGTGGGAGTTTCTCCCGTTGACGGGAAGATTTTCATCAGCGACGAGTTCAACCTCCGCATACAGGTCTTTGATTCCGCGCTGAACTACGCCAAGACAATTAAAGAGGGCGATTACGGAATAGAGGGCGCGTTCTACTGCATGGCTGTCACGCCCGACAACAAGCTTGTCGCGCTGAGCAAGTCCCAAAGCACACTTTACCTTATTGGCGAAACAGCGGTCGAAAAAAAGCTTGACACTGGATTGTCGAGCCCCGAGGGCTGCGCTGCTGCGGCAGACGGAAAAATACTTGTTGCCGACAGCCCCAACCATGTCGTCAAGGTTTTCGATTCATCGCTGCAGCAGGTTGCCGCAATCGGCAGCGGCAGGGGAAGCGGCCAGGGGCAGTTCAACTGGCCCACAGGCATTGCTTTAGACAGGCAGGGAAATGTTTACGTTGCGGACAGCGAGAACAAAAGAGTGCAGGTCTTCAACCCGAATTACTCTTTCAAGGCTGAAATAAAAGGAAGCTTTGTGAAGCCCACCAAGGTTGCTGTTGATTCAAGGGGGCGCATAATTGTAGGCGACGTGGGAGCCGACAAGGTAATTGTTTTCAGCCCGAGCTTAACCCAGGTTGGCGTTCTTGAGGGGCTGACAAGGCCGAAATATGAGATGATTTACTTCACGCCGCGGTATGTTGCAGTGGCACCTGACGGCACGGTTTTTGCGAGCGAAGAAGTCAACCAGCGCGTAGTGGTGCTGAACAGCGACTTTTCCTTCAGGGCTGTCATTGGAGAAAGCCTTGGCCAAGGAAATACCCAGTTTTTCTCGCCGCTAAACATGGCTGTCGACAAGCAGGGCAATCTTTACGTTGCAGACAAAGACAACCACCGGGTTCAGGTCTTTGACTCAAGCCTGCAATTCGTGAAAACAATCGGCAC
>JAPLVT010000058.1 GCA_026396975.1 Candidatus Iainarchaeum sp. | reverse complement strand
GATTTTCCTTTTGTAGAACGCGAGTTCCAGCCCTTTCATCAGTTTTTCCATTGCTGTTACCTGGTCGTCTATTCCAAGCTCTTCGCCCGGCTGCATGGGCCCGACCGGCATTCTTGAGATTGCAGCGGCCATTTCTTCGGCCACTGCCTTCACGGCGTCGATTGCGTCGTGGACATTGTCTTCGCTCCTGAGGTTCACCCGGCCGTTTTCAAGCGGCTGCATTTCTTTTCTCGGCAGCTTTATTCCGGCTTCCCTCACTTTCCGCACAAGCTGTTTTTCCTCGAATTTTATTTTCCTGCCGACGTTGCGCAGCATTGTTATTCTTTCGTCGACCTGCAAGATTTTCCTGTTGAGCTCCTCTTTTTCCCCGTCGAGTTTTTTCATCAGCTTGAGCTGTGCGGGCCCGGGTTTTTTCCTCTTGCCTTTCTTGCGCAGCTCGTAAAGCTTGATTTTCTTTTGCAGCAGCCAGCTTGAAAAAGCGGCTTTCCTGTGCCTCAGCCTGTCGCCGTACCATCCGCCGCTCTTTTTGGCGATTTTCACAATCCTTACAATGCGCTTTATCGCAGGGGTCGTTTTTTCTTTGGCGGGCTTTTTCGCTTTTGCAGCTGTCTTTTTGGCTATCTTCCCCGCAGCAGCCTTTTCCTTCGCGCCGGCGGCTTTTTTTGCGCCCGCTTTCTTCGCGGCAGCTGTTTTCTGCGCAGGGGCTTCTTTTGGCTGCAGCGCTTTCGCCGGCGCAGTTATGCGCGGCTGCTCAACTGTTTTCTTTTTTGTGCTGGGCGTTTCCTTTTTTGCAGGGCCTGGCGCTGGCATTTCCGCGACTTTTTTTGGTATCACAAGCGGCTCTTCTGCTTCCGTTGCCTTTGGCATTTCCGCTTCCTTTTCGGCAGCCTGCGGCTTTTCTTCGGGTTGCCCTGCTGTTGGCTGTTCAAACTGCTTCTGTTCGGCAACCGCGGTTTCTTCTTCTACAATGGCTTCTTCTTTTCTTCCGAATGCCCATTTTTTTGGGACTTGCGGTTTCTTTTCTGTTTCGCCGCTGAAAGCCCATTTCAGCCTTGCTTTTTCTTCGGGTGTCGCGAGATTTTCTTCTGCCTGCGTTGGCTTGAACGCTTCCCTTGTCAGGTCGCTTAGCAGAGGCGCCTCTACTCCTGCCGCTTTCTGCTCTTTTTTCTGCCATATTTTTATTTTTCCCAAAAAAGAGCTGGTGCCGCCAAGAGGCCCCTTTTTCTTTTTCTCCCGGTTTTTTTCCGCCTCCATGCCCTCGATTGCCTTTACATAGTCATCCCAGGCTTCTTTTTCCTTTTCAATGGCTTTCTTTTCCGGCATAAAAACAACAATTCCATGATTTTTTTGGTTTCTCCAATCAAAGCATTTTCGAATTTTTCCGCTTCTTTATTTTCGTTGCGCCTTAATCTTTAATTACTCTTTTTTTAATAAAACAATCCTTTTCGGGTTTCAATTGCAGCTTGCGCCCGCTGTTCTCCTGCAGTAGTCAAAACCCGGCTTTTTAACGGAAAAGTCAAACCCGGCGTACTGCACTGTGCCTACAGGGCCGTCGAATGTGATGCTTAATTTTACTGTGTTTACAAGGCAGGTGACAGACCCGTCATAGTACAACAAGAATATTTTTCCGCTTCCTATAGGGTTATCGTTGTCGTTTTTGCTGAGTATGTGCAGTGTCAAGTCGCCTGCGCTGCCCCCTGCTGTAAGCGGCAGTTTTATCTCGTTCTTTGTTTTGGTGAGGTCAAGGTTTGCCGCCACTTTGTGCCCGTGGACAATCGGCGTGCATGGTTGCCCTATGCATTTTTCCTCGTAGAAATTCACTGTGACACACTGGTTGTTGCCGGGCGTTGAGCACGCGGCTGTGCAGGCAGACCCACTCCCGAACATGTTCTGGCCCTCGCACTTTTCCGGCCCTGTTAGGTAATCAGCGCATTCGGCAGTTGTGTTTCCAACAGTAAAATCAATGTCTATAGCCTTAATGTGTGCCGTATCAAACGGCAGTTCGCAGCCCCAATCATAACAGCATTCATGTGGATTGCACGATTTTGGGCCGGAGGCAACCGTAGCATCGCATGTTCCATTTGCTTTTTCGAATGTCCATTCATCCCATGTTTCGCCCGGAATCTGGTATCCCATGAACCTGTCGCCGAATTGTGTGGGAAGATACCTTAGGCAGTACGGCTGTATGAGGTAGCCGTACTCGGGATTGTCGCCGCCTGTGCCGCCCCATGCCCCCAGGTTAAATGCTGTTGTTATTTTGCTGTTTACATCCAGCCCCTGGTTTATTCTTTGGTTTGCTATGAAAACCGAGAAAAGGTTTAGCGCGTCGAAAGTGTCGCTCTGGATTGTGCCGTATTCCGTTGGCGGAACCTCCTGCGTTATTTCAAGCGTGTTGCCACCGTAGCTGTAGGAGCCCGCCTGCGGAATTATCCTCTGTTGAACCACTCCCGCATAGCCTTCCCTCGGCGTGAGAATCTGCGAGTAGATGCTGTTGAACTGCTGGTTTATTTCCCCGAAGGCGCTTTCGTCAATCACTCCCCTTGTCCTGCTCACGTTTGACTGCTGCGTGACAACGTTTATCGCGAGCACAGAGCCGATCAGTAGGAAGGCAAGGAAGGTCAAGAAAATTCCTTTTTGGTTTAGCATCAACTTTTCATCTCCCAACAAACTGCCTTTTGCCTATTTCCGCCACCATAACAAGTCATTTTGCCCACACGTAGTAGTCTATTGTGTAAAACCGCAGGCGTGCCTCGCTGAGGCAGTAAATCTCCGCCGTGTTGTGCATCGGGCATTCGTTTATCGCGCCGTTGCCGTTTATTTTCGCGATTATCGTGCCCGTGCAGTTGTTGCCGGGGCAGCCCGCCACATTGACGCCTGTGAAACGCATTTTCCAGTTTGCCGGCTGGTTCGGCGCCTCGTCACAGTTGCCGCTGAGCGGGTCTCCTGTTGGCGACGAGCATATCTGTCCCGGCGGGTTGGGCAGTCCGGCGTAAAGGTTTCCGTCCGGGCTTGTTCCTATCTGCGTGTAATTGGTTGTGTCTGTTGTGCCGAGGAAAGTTGTTCCCTTTGATGTCACTGTAAGCCTGTTTGAGAAGTCGTTTTTGTAGAACGCTATCTGCAGCCCGTTCGGCGGGCTTGCCGGGATATTAACCCCGTTGTACCCGTTGTTGTCGATTTCCAGGTCCAATGTCAGCGAGTCAAAGCTTTGGCTCATGCTGCCGTCCGTG
>JAPLVT010000091.1 GCA_026396975.1 Candidatus Iainarchaeum sp. | reverse complement strand
GGAGCGCAGGCGCGCTGCGTGATTTTTCCGCAGAAACCGGTTTTTCTTTTACCAAATTTTTTTCTTCGGCCTGTTTTTTCTTTTAGTACTGGTTTTCTTTTTCCGCAAAAGCAGGTTTTTCTTTTACCAAATTTTTTCTTTTGGGAAAAGAAAAAATTTGCAGGGAGGAGGATTCGAACCCCCGAAGGCACTAAGCCACTGGCCCCTGAAGCCAGCACGTTTGACCGCTTCGCTATCCCTGCGTTGAAACAAATCTTTCCGCGTAAACCTTATTAAATTCGCGCGAGCGCTCCCACTGGGAGTCGAACCCAGGTCGCAAGCTTATTGCAGCCGATTCGCAAAGCGAATCGTTTTTCTTTTCACGAGGCTTTTCTTTTTTCTAAAAAGAAAAGGCTCTTTTCTTTCCCTAGGCTTTCTTTTTCTAAAAGAAAGGCTACCGCAAGCTTGAATGCTGTCCACTACACCATGGGAGCAGTGCTAATTATTTTTTGTTAAGTGGGTTTTTTTAACTCTCTACTTTCGTGGCTGGCGGAGGGGGCAACAGGTTTTTGTTATGTATAAATCACTGCTTTTTTTGCTCTTCTTTTTTGCTGCTGGGGGTTGCTGCGAGCATTTTTTCCATTGGCAGGCCGTAAACCACCGCCATTGGCTTGAACAGTATGTTCGCGAGCAGCATGAATGTGCTTACTATCACGAACGCGTGCAAGACCCACAGCATCTTCTCAAGCTCGGCTATCACTGGCATCTGCTGCTTCAGCACTTCCAGTATGTTTATTTTTTTGCTTATGTCAGTGCTGCTTGAGCCGAAGCGCTGGGCCAGCTGCTGCTTGTATTGCTCGCTGTTTACCTGTTCCCTTATTGCGTCTGCTGCAGCGACAAAGGCGATTACGTCGATGTCTGTTTTTGTGCGCAGCTTTTCGAAAAGCGTGTTGCCGAGCGCGGTGTCGAGAGTCTGCCTCTGGCTTTCCACGACAGTGTCAACCATCGAGCTTGTCAGCTGCTGCTGTGTTTTGCCGCTTGTCATTCCCTCAAAAATGCTTTGTATGAATGTTTCCTCGAAGCGCTGCACGTGCTGTTCCTGCTGGGGCAGAAGCACTATTGCGCTCATCACGAACAGCCCTATGCTGATTACTGTTATTGTCCTGCCCGCTGTCGCAAGGAATGTCCTCATTGAAACAAAGCTTTTGAGCTCGCTGTATTTCATTGCTGCTGTTTCTACCGCAAGCGGCAGCGCGATAAGGTAGAATGCCCCGAGCACCCAGAAGCCCTGCAGCGTTGTGAAAAGCAGCATTGCCACGATTATTCCAACGATGGCCCCCAGGAGGCTCGCTATCATCAGGGTTTTTTTCTCTATTTTTTTTGCGGCGGCAGTTATTATGGCAATTGTTATGGGGAAAAGCAGCATGGAAAGCAGGAAGTCCATTGAGGCGACTTTTTGCAGCGGCACCTGCAGCTTGAAGGTGAAAAGGTCGTTCACGCTTAGTGTTGACGCCCCCAAAAAGAAAGCCCACGCGGCTACTGAGACAGCGACAGCTGCCGCAACAGCGGCTTCCGCTTTTCCGAATTTGAGCGCGCTGGCTTCCATCGCTGGCACCTCAGCTCAGCGGCCAGCCGTTGCAGGAAATGTTTGCTTCAAGGCTCTGCCCGCCGGAATCAGTGTAGGAAATTGTCATTCTGCCGTTTTTCCCCTTTTCCTTGTTTATGAAAAAGTTCTTTATGGAGATCTCAGCGCTTCCGCCGACAGCCAGCGCGTTCGCCGGGGAAATTCCGCTTGCGGGCGCCCCATTCAATGCCATCGCATTCCCGGTTTCGAAGTATCCCGCGCCGTCAACCGCAACACCCGTTATGCTGATTGCACCGCTGTTCAGGTTTTGAAGCGTGATTTCGTTCAGCGGGCTTGTGGGAGTGGAAATATTCACTCCCTTCACGGCTATTCTCACTGGGTCGCTTGACGCGCAGCTGACGTTCGCTATCGGCGGAGCGTAGATGAATGTCAGCAGCCCGAAGAACGTAGCTACAGCCACAAAAATCCAGCCGTAAGCAACAAGGTAATCCAACGCTACCTGTGCCCTGCAATTCATATTATTATCTCGAAATAATAACCCCTTTTTAGTATAAAAATTTTTCACTTTGCCCCAAACAGGAAAAGCGGTTTTTTTGGGTGTTTTCAGAGGAAGGTTGCCCGAAAGCAAGCCGGGCTTATAGCGATTTTTTTATGTTTTTTTTTGGAAGCCGGGCTGTGGGCTGATGTTGCCCTAGCATATTTCCGTTATTTTTCCTTTGTGGAATAGGATGCTTTTTTCCGCCTGGGCCACGATTTTTCCGGGCGCTTCTCGCAGCACTGGGAATGCCCTGATGCAGCCGCTTTTTAACAATTCGCGCAGCGCTATTTTGCGCTGGAAATCGCTCATTTCGAGTTTTTCCTGCAGCCATCTTTCCGCGAAAGGAAGCGTTTGGTATTCTTCCGCGATAAACCCGAGCACCTCGCGCGCGTACTGGTTGCGGACCTGCCGCGGCTCTTCAAGCGCGAAAATTCCCGCTTGCTGCGATTCCCGAACCCAGCCCTCTCCGTTAGTGGCAAATGGCTCTATAGCGTAAGCGTTTCCGTCCTCTAATTTTCTCTCGTCTTTTCTTTCGTTGTTTGGGATGCTCGGCGGCGCGTGCTGTTCCCAGCGTTTCAGGCCGTGCCCCGAAAGGTTTTGTATCGGGTTGAATCCTTTCGCTTTAATTGTTTTTTCTATTTCCGCGCCTATTTTTCCAACGCTTGCGCCTTCTTTCGCCAGCGCGAGAGCGTTTGATAGCGCCTCTTCGGCTGCTTCAATCATTTTCGCGTGCTTGTTGTCAAAGTTCAGCGTAAAGGCAGTGTCCGCAATATAGCCGTCAATGTGCACTCCGACATCTACCTTTATTACATCGCTTTCTTTCAGGGCGGTTTCGTCTTCAAAATCAGGCGTGTAGTGTGCAGCGTTCTCGTTAATGCTCAAATTTACCGGAAAAGCTGGTTTGGCGCCTTTTTTTGGCGCCCCAAGCTCCTTGCCAAGCTCCTCTATGCTTTTCTCGATGTTTTGGGCTATTTCAAGCAGTTTTTGCCCCGGTTCTATGCTTTTTTTTGCTTTCTGGACCACTTTTTGCAATATTTTGCCTGCTAGGGCGTAGTTTTCTGCCTCTTTTTCGTCCATAGCCTAAAGCCCCATAAAACCGATATAAGGCAAAAAAGCCTTTTTCAGCTATTTTATTTTCCCGCCCAAAAAGCCTTTTTTCTTTTTTTGTTATTTTGCGTTCCTGCCCAAAAAGCCTTTTTTCGGCTATTTTATATCGCACAGAAAAGTGTTTAAAGCCCGCTCGCCTTATCTGCCATTGGCAACCCACTGGTTAAAACCAGTGGAATATATTGTTTCAAGCGTTTAATGGAATCGTTGCCTACGGCCAGTTTTCCTTTTCCTTTTCCTCTGCGGTG
>JAPLVT010000041.1 GCA_026396975.1 Candidatus Iainarchaeum sp. | reverse complement strand
ACAACTATGTGCACCCAAACATCGTTATCCCAACTTGCAATCAAATCGCCTGGACTTGAGAGCCAAGAGTTGCAGGCGCTGTTTGCGGCGTAGAAAATGATGTTTTTTGATGCGGGATAATTCAATTGCAGCAGGTATGGCGTGAAGGCTGCAGTGTTGCCCTTTGCTATCGGAACCATTACTTTAGTGGTATTGCTTGTTTTGAACCAAAAGCTTATGCTGAAATTGTTGTCTGTGAACTTCAAGTAAGTTTTGTCGCCAATGTTTATGTACTGCGAACTGTTTGGGTAGCTAAAGGAAGCCGCATTTGTTGCGCACACCCCGGTTCCATTCAAGCCTGGGCTTCCCTGTGCTGTGCCGTCGTACGCGCTAAATCTGTTTGCATCCAAGACATCGCCGTTAAGGTGCCAAACCGAAATTGCCCTATTGGGCAGGTTTGCTGTCGCCCAGATGAACTGGTTTACTTTTGCCTCGTCCAGCATCCTGTCGGCTTTTGCGATGTTAAGCGGCTCGTTTATCGCCGAGTTGCAGTCCGAAATCTGCGACACGTTTCCCCCTATTAGCATTTCCATTGCTTTTTCGGCTGTCTGCTGGAGGCCCCCTTCCGCCAGCTGCTTGTTTGCGATGTCCGCGCTGTTCGACCATATTGCGAGTATTGCCGCCATCAGCAGCATGAAGATCATTATTGCGATGAGCAGGTCTATTGCCAGGCTCTGGCCTTTGTTGCCGGCCGCAAAAAAAAGCCGCCTTGCGGGCATTGCCTTCGTATGCGTAAATTCAGCACCAGGGATTTTCGGTTTTGACTTCACAGAAGAACACTCCTTCTTCGGTTTTTTTTATTTTGTATGATTTTCCCTGCAGCAGCGGAAAGCCCGCGCTGTCGCTGATAAAGTCTGTTGCCTGCCCGGTGTCGCTTTGCTTGAACCGCACGCTTTGTAGGTAGTTGCATGTGTTGCACATACAGTCAGTGCAGTTCTGGCACGGCCCCACCCTGATATTGTTTTTTTCCACTCTCATAAAGCTGCTTAGCGTTATTTTCGCTTCGCTGTAGCCCGGGTTTGCCCGGAAGTTTGATATTGTCGCCGCGATGCCGCCGCATTGTATTGTGTTTTCGCTTACCGTTGACATGAGCGCGGTTAAGAAGTTTTTTTGCATTACTGCCGTGGTTACTATCAGGAAAAGCAGCAGCACAACCAGCACTATCACAATTAGTTCCGTGGTTGTCTGGGCTTTCGTGCCGCGGAACATTGCCCTACACCTTCCGCAGCTCTATTTTGCCTGTTTCGGTCCAGCTTGCCCTTATCGTGTAGGGCGGCCCGCCGGTCACATCCCCGATTTCCGCAAGTGTTTTGGGAAAGCCCACAAGGAAGATTTTTCCCTTGCATTCCCACATTGTGGCAATGTTTCCGCCGATCATCGCCATTTCTATCCTTATCGCGCTCCTGCTTATGCCGCCGTGCGCGCCGCCTCCTTGGGGAATCGGGGTTGTGCAATCGCACAGGTCTTCCACGCCTGTGGCGCACTCGAGCTGTGCGGTGTCGCCGCACATGTTCACAACGCTTATTTTTTGCATCCCGTTCGGGA
>JAPLVT010000105.1 GCA_026396975.1 Candidatus Iainarchaeum sp. | reverse complement strand
CAGTGGCGGCGTGGCTGATGTTCAGGGTCTTGTACTCGGGGCTCGCGGGAATTGTTGCCACAAAATCGCATTCCCCTGCCTCGCTGTTGCTCAATCCGTCCGGCTCGCTGCCGAAAACAAGCGCGATTTTTTGGCTGCTTCCCGCGAATTTTTCCGCGAATTTCCTTGCGGTAACCGCTGTCCTCCCGATTTTTCCGCCGCCCGCTTTCGCGGTTGTGGCTATCGCGCAAGAGCAGTCCGCGCACGCTTCCTTTATGCTTCCGAATTTTTTTGCTTTTTGCAGTATTCCTTTCCCGTGCATCGCCCGGCTTTTTGCCTTTTCGCTTTTCCATTCGCATTGCGGCTGCACCAGCGCCAGTTCGCTGCAGCCGAAGTTTGCCATTGCCCTTGCAATAAGCCCTATGTTCTCTTCGTACATCGGCCTTGCCAGCACTATTTTTGCCCTCAAAAAATCGCCTAGTAAATCTTTTAATATACGAGATATATTTATACTATCTGGATGAATAAAAGGATTGCACTGGCACTTGCGGCATTGGCAGTGCTTTTTTTTGCGGGCAGCGCACTTGCGATCAGCGGGCAGGACGCGGTGAATTTTGCGAAAAAAGAGAACAATTTCCTGTACGATGGCGAAACGTCCGAGATTTTTCCGAACACGAATATTTCCTTCGGCAACTCCGATTACTGGGTTATTGCCGTGCTGAACGGCAGCAACCTCGCGACTTTCGTGCCAGTGAAGGACGACAAGCAGCCAGCGCTTGCGGCAGGTGCGCTTGCCAGGCGAGAACTAATCAAAACCGCCTACGTGCTGCGCTATGAGCAGTCGCTGCATGATTCCGGCGCCCAGCAGGGACTCTGGCTTTTTGACGCAACAAACGTGAAGTTTTTCAGCGACCTTGGCGGCGACCTGAAGAACGAAAGGGTGGACCTTACTACGATCGGCGCCAGCCTTGGGGAGTATCCCCTGCTGCAGGATGAAACCGATGCGCTGAAGGCGCAGCTGGAAGACCTTTACCCTCTTGCGGAGGAAATCAGCAAGGAACTGCTTGACACAATCGCTTTCGAGAGCGACTTTGTGGGGTCGCCCGACACTAACAAGCTTAATTCTTTCCACGAAAAATTCGATGGCTGCTTTGACCTGATGGATGATCTTGAGGATGGAAGGAAGGATTATAGCGCCGACCTGGACAAGCTCAGCCAGGCGATAGCGCTCACATCGCTGCCCATAGAGACAAAGCAGAGCCTTAACAGGCTCGCTGCGGTTCCTACATCTTTCCAGCAGTTCGGCAGCAAGGCGACTATTGCAACAGACCTGCGGCAGAAGATCGGCAAGGTTTTTGCCGACGCTTCAGCCAACGTGGACGCAATGGTCGAGGACCTCGTAACCCGGGAAAAGAGAAACACAGCCTACCAGGCGCTTTACGGCAGCAGCGACGAACTGCTCGGCAAGACAGGGCAAAACAGCCTGAATGCCCTCATCAGCCTGCTGCAGAGCGAGGATAATATTTACAGGTGGTCGGAGCAGGGAAAGCTGGCTGACGCGCAGGAAAACTGGGCAAAGGCAGTAAGCTTTTACAGCACTGGCAAATACCAGTTCGTGCAGCAATACGCGGACAAGGCAAGAACAGCCGGGCTTGCGGTTTACGAAGCAGGCATTCCCGAGGAACCTTCTCCAATAAACACAGACCTTTTGTTCACTGGCATAGCCGCGCTGATTGCCGTGGTTATAATTATTTATGCGGTCAGAAACAGGGAAAAATTGAAAGGCCTGATAGAGCGGGGCGGCGGAGAGGGAGAGGTTCGCGTATATGATTTCGAAAAATAAGCAGGGCGCTTCGCCTTATCCCGCGCAGTGTTTTTGCCCGCGGGGTTCGCGCCTGAAAAGCGCCGCGCTCCTTTTGTTTTTCGCACTTTTTTTCTGCTCCCTTGCGCACGCGCAGCTCCTTGTGGGAATCTCCCCCAAAGACCAGGGGAAGCAGGCGCTCGGGCTTTATCCTGAGGAAATGGGCGAGCTTGAGCTCACTTTTGTTAACGATGGCGCGCTGCCGCTTGGCAACATTAACATTAAGTGCAGCGCCTCGGAATCACTGGTTCTTGTTGAAGAAGGTTTGGAAAAAACAATTGTTTTCAAAAAAATCGATTCGCTGGCTGTAAACGAGAAGAAGATACTCTTCCTGTCGGTTAAGCCGACGCAGTACAATGCAAAGAACCAGGTTGTTTATGTGGATTACGGCCTGCAGGAATACACCAATATTGCGGCAGGATTGGTAAAGGTTTTCCAGTCACCGCTGCTATTTGACGCAAAGCTTTCGGCTGCCTCTATGGAGCCAGGCAGCGAGGGCACTGTTTCACTTTCAATAAAGAACAACGGCAAGGCCGAATTGTTGAACATTAAGGCTGAACTTGCTGCGCCGAAAAGCATTGAAGTGCGAACAGAGCCTGTCCTGATAAGCAGTCTTGGCCCTGGCGAGGGCAAAAAGGACATTGTGTTCAGGTTCTCGCCGAAAGAGGCTCAAAGCGGCAGCCAGCAGCTGGCGCTGCGCCTGAGTTTTGAGGACAGCAACGGCTCCCATGCGTTGGAGAAAAATTTTCCAATCGATGTTAAGCGGAAGCCTTGGGAGCTTTATTTTATAGTGGGTGTTGTCATAGTGTTCGTGGGCTTTGCAGTATACGTCAGGATGAAGCCGAAAGAGCAGAAGAAAGCGCCTGAAAAAAGCGCCGAGAAAAAATAATTCCGGCCTGGATTTAGCAGTATATTTCCACGACGTCAAGGTTCTGCAGCCTGTAGTCCCTTGCGACCCGCTGCCCGCCGAATTTGCTGCCGCCCCACACCCGCGCGAATTTCAGCCTTTCGGCGAGGTCCTTGTGCAGCATTCTGGCGGCGTCCTCTATTGTCGCGCCTTTTGGCAGCGCGAGCGGCGCTTCCAGATCCGGCTTTTCGCCGGGCCTTTTAGTGTAAATCAATACCCTGCCCAAGAGCGAGAAAATCTTTTGCGGAAGAGATTCAATGTTTTTTTCCGTGAAAGGGTTTACCAAAAGCGCGTTTTTGTATACAATCCTGTCGTCAAGCGCCCTGTCAACCTGCTGCATGTTCCGCAGTTCCTCGTTCAGCACAACGTTAACGTTGTATAGGCCCCTCACCTTGAGGAAGCTGATCAGTTCCCGCATGGGCGCTTTGAGGTTTTTCTTGTTCGCGATCTCTATGCCGCCGAACTTGTTGGGAGTAACTTCAATCATCGGTTTTTTCTCGTTGACAGCAATGTTCGCGCTCCGCAGTTCGCGCAGCAGCACCCGCTGCTCCTCGCTGTCCCTGACAGCCATTATTACCGCGTCGGCTGTCCTTGCCACGGAAAGCAGCTGCGGCCCGTTTGCCTTTCCACTGCTGCTGCCTTCCACAAGCGCGGGCAATTCAACCAGCTGTATCTTTGCGCCCTTATAATTCATCATTCCAACCACTGGCTTTTTTGTGGTGAAAGGATACGGTGCAATTTCAACGTCAACGCCCGTTAGCTTGTTAAGCAGCCAGCTTTTGCCGCTGTTCGGCAGGCCGACTATTGCAATCTGCCCGATTCCCTCCTTTTTTACCGCGAGCGACGGCCCGCTTCCCTTCTGTTTCTCCCTTTTCCTCTGCTTTTCCTGCTCTTTTTTCACCTGGGCGATTTTCCTGCTTATGTCCCTGCGCAGGTTTTCGCCTCCCTTGTGCGATGGGGCGAAGCGCTGCATTTCGTAAAGCGCGTTCAGCTTTTCTTCGGCTGATTTCGCCTTCTGGGATTTGTCTCTCGCCCTTTCAAAATCAACAGTAACATTTGTGGGCATAAACCAAGTTAGAATAAAAAAGGGTTAAAAATTGCTTTTTTGTGTTCAATCCGGCGCTTTCGCGGCAGGCTGTAGACGGCAAAAACAACCTTGCGTTATGCTCATGTTGCTGTGCCGGCTTCTCTCCACAATCTCTGGAACTCGTCTTCGTAGCCCTGCGTTATCGAAGCGCATGAAATAAAGAGTAGGTTTTCGCTGTTGTACCTGTCCGCATTTGCGCTGTAATTGAAGCTTCCAGTGGCAACAAGATAGCCGTCTATTACCGCGAACTTGTTGTGCATGCTGCCGTTTTCTTTGCGCATCCTTTTCACCGGAATGCCGGCTGCTTCCAGCGCCTCGTCGTCGCTGTACTTGTTTTCCGCCTGCAGGGAGTCAAGCAAAACCCTGACTTCCACCCCCCTTTCGTGCGCCGCTATCAGCGACTGTGAGATGCCGTCTTCCGTTAGGCTGTAAATCGCGACGTGCACGCTCTGCCCCGCGCTGGAGATTTTTTCTGTTAGATGCGCCGCACAGTTGTCTTGCGGGCAGAAAAAAACCTCTGCGCCCGGGTTCTGGCACTGGGTGCTTTCGACGCAGCCGCTTGCAATAACTATAGCAGCCAAAAGAGGCAGTAAAAGAGCAATGTTTTTCGCCCGCACTTTTTTTATCCCCCGCATACGCTGAGGTCGCTGTTTATTTTGCATATCGCTGTAATGGTATTCTCAGGCGGAACTTCGTATTTGCAGTTCACTACAACAGTCGGGGTCCTGTCGATGTCCCACTGTTCTGCAAGCGCCTTTGCTTTCTCTGTCTCCTGTGCAGTGTAAAGGCAGGCATTGTACAAAATGTTGTCTTTAAGGCCGGCTTTTTCCACTGCAGACATCACCTCTTCGCCCAAAAGCGGAATGCCCCAATGGTTGCTGTCATTACATGTTGCAAGTTCGTTGAAATCCGCAACACCGTCGCCGCTCTGGTCGCAGTAAATCCCATAGAGCGTTTTTTCAAGAAGGTTGAACTCCCTGATTCCAACATACGAAGCGCAGGCAAGATGCGTCGCAGCTGTTTCGACGTTTTCCTTTGTTATCTTTGCAGCGTAATTAACATCCATATTCGGGTCTTTCGCAAGCTGGTTGTTTATAATTGCCCTTTGCATGCTGACACTGTCCGTCGGGAGATAAGAATAACGGAATAAAACGTTTAAATCGCCCGCTGTTCCGCTTCCTAAGAGGTCCACCAGGTTTTCCATGCTACTGCTGCTGATAATGCATGTTGTGCAGTAGGGATCTGTAAAGACCCTGATACTGATGTTGCCTTTCGTCCCGCATTGCTGCCCGAGAATAATGTTTATGTGCTGTTGCCCGTCAAGGTAAAGCTCTGGGAAAACAAACACGCTGTTATTGTAGTCTCCTTTCCCCTGGTTCACATAATAATGCAGCACGTCGCCGAGCAGCGCTATCGAGCCGCTTGCTGTTTTTACAAGCATGCTGTTTGTCACGCTTCTCTCGTCGATTATGTAAGACGGGATTTTCTGTATTTTAACCCCCATCAGCTCCAGGCTTGCAAGCATTGACTGGCCGTCGGCGCTTTCCAATTCGATTTCGTTCGGCGCGTACTGGATGCCGTTCTTTACGAACATCTGCTCGATGCTGTTGTTCTGCTCGCACCCCGGGCACTGCTGTGACGTTATTATAATGAGCCGCAGCGTGTCTTTTTCCCCGTCCGGCTGCCGCCAGAAATCCTCAATGTTGCCGCCTTTCGGCCCCAAAAAAGCGAGCGCCGCCAACGCTATCGCAATGCAGGCGACAACCGCAATAATCAAGGTTGTGTTCTTTTCCTTTTTTGCCCAGACAGCAATCTTCGAAACAGCTTTTTTTTCTTTTGCAGCAGCCCGGCTTTTCCGCGTTTCCGCTTTTTTCCGGGCTTTTTGCTCTGGACCGGCATCTTTCGCTTTTTCTTCAGGCAAACATGTCACTCTCTTGCGGTTTTATATCCTTTTTTTAAACCACTTTTATCTAATAACTTTTAAGAAGCTTTTGCTTTTGTAATCCTTAAGCCGAAAAGCCGGCTGACAGTTTTATTTGCGTATGAATCAAAAAAATGGTGGCAATTGAATGATTGTAACGGTTTTTTTGTGCGTTCTGGTGCTTGCGCTGATATTCGGCAATGTTTTCCTGAGCCTGACCTCGCCCGAGAGAGTGGCGAGGGCTAACATGAAAACGCGGGAAAAATCCGGCGGCGGCAACGCCCTGAAAGAAATCGCATGTGAAATCGAGGGCGAAGACAGGGTAAAAATGCTTAGCGGCAGGATTGAAAGGCTTGAAAACATCATTCTGCGCCTCAACAACAAGCAGTTCGTCGCGAAAAAAATCAACGGCACAAGCCTTTACCAGAAAATAAACGACCTGGAAACATTCAAGCAGGACGCAAAACTCGAGATTGCCGCGCTAAAGCAGCAGCTGGCGGCAATAATGCCCCCCGAAGCGCGCAGGGCAAAGAAGGAAACAGTGGAAATAGAGCCCGAGCAGCTGCACAGGTTTGTTTTCAGAAGCGCCGAGTAACGCCGCCGCAGTCGCGGCATGCAACATTTTCCTGAACGCTTTTGCTTGGCAGTTGCGACCTTGTGAACCAGCGGGTTCACGAGGCCCCATGGAAACCAATTGGTTTCCGTGGCGCCTTAAAAACCAGTTGGTTTTTGAGGCATCGGGAAGCAGTGCTTCCCAATGTCGGAAAGCTCGGCTTTCCAACGTCGCAAACTGCAGTTTGCAAGGCGGCGTAATTTCGCCCTTCCATAAGCGTGATTAACGCTACATGGATTTTTCAGCCACGCCGGGCACGCTTTTTAAAGGATGAGATTAGCGCGATGTTGCGCGCCATTGCCCGCCTGAATTTTTCCCTTCTGAACAAAAACAGGTAAGCGATGCCAAAAAACGCGGCGTAAGCGTGGATGAACGGGTCTGTTTTCGCCTGCGCTGAAAAATCAACGCTGCGCTCGAAACCCTGCAGCTGCCGCTCGCTGATTTCCCGCTGCTCCGCGATTGCAGCAGCGGTTTCGGAGTCGCCGCTTTCAACAGCCTGCTGCTGCCGCCGCCCGAGCTCCGCGTTTTCGCGCTGCATGCTTTCCTTGGCGCTGCTTAGCGAAAGGCTTATCGCAAAAGAGCTTGCGAACAGCAGCAGGACAATTGCGGCCAGCCCGAAAAGCGCCTTACGCAGGTCAAGCACAAGCGCGCTCGAAAGGAGCGCTGTGGCGCCCGCGCTGCCGCCGACAAGCCCGATGCTTGGGTGCAGAAAAGAAAAAACAATCGCGCTCAGCGTGCCGCTGAAAAGGAAAATCAAGAAAACATCGGCTGACGATAATGCCAGTTCGACTATCGCCGCGAACAAAACCGCGCAAAGAATATTAGCCGCAATGTGCCACGGGCTGACATGGACAAACATATAGGTGATAATGTTCAGCGGCTGGCTCAGCGTGAAGGAAAGCGGCATCATCCGCTCGACGCTGATGAACAGGCTTCCCGATGAAAGGAGCAGGTAAGACCCCGCGAGCAGCGCGGTCAGAGTGATTGCCGCCTTGAACCTGAAAAACAGGCTTGCGAAGCCCCCAAGGCTACTAGCCACTGGTTTTTTCCCTGTTTTGCTTCTACGCTTTGCGCGCATTATTTTCCCCAGTGCTCCCTTTTCCGCTTGTTGGCGCTCCTGTCCCGCTCGCTTTTGGCGACAACACTTGCAGCCCCTACAACTGCATTCTTGTCGTCGCCCTTCACCAAAAATTCAACTTTCTTATCAGAACCTTTCAGGGGATCGCCGTCAACCACTGTGCGCGCGCCTTTTTCCAGCGAGGAAAAAAAGCCGTGCAGAGAGTTTATCGCTTCAGCCTCGATGCCGTTGATTGTGGCGCCTTTCCTGCGCAGTTCGTCGAGCCACTGCGGGGAGATGCTGATTGTGCCGATGGCGAGCGCCTTCTCCTCAACAAGCCCGCGTTTTGCCTCAATGTCGCCTGTTTTCTTGCTGTCCCGCAGCTCCCTCAGTTCGCTGCTGTCGCCGAGCACTGCAGTAACAACAAAAGGCCCGCTTGACTCGCCCCTGCCTGTCTCATCAATGCCGAGCACTATCTCTTTCCGCAGCCCCATCTCAAGCAAAATTTTTTCCTTCACGGCGCTGCAGTCGTTTCCCTGTATGACAAGCTTGCCGCTGGTGTAAAGCGTTACAACGCTTTTTCCCACGGCGCAGCGCGCTTCCTCGAACAGCGTGTTCGTTTCCCTTGCGGGGAATTTCGCGAGTATTTCGCGCGCTTTACGCTTCTCGTCCTGGCTAAAATTCAGCATGCACTGCATTTCAAAAATAATATGGATTTCTTGGAATTTAATTCTTTTGCTTTTTTCTCAGCGGCACCTTTTGCAATAGGTAGCCGGCGCATACAAAAGCGAGTAGCAGAACGCTGTCTGTCGCAAAATCCTGGATGCTGTAGAAAACGCTCGGGTGCGATGCTGTCGCCCAGTAAGCAACGTTATGCAAGGCCACCGCGCCCAGTACTATTGGGACAAGACTGCGCCATTCAATGCGCCGCAGGTTCGCGCCGAACAGCAGGGCAAGAACGCCTATGAGAACGTGCATTGCCTCGTGGAAATAATAGTCGAATGCCAGCGCGCCAGGCGAAAAAGCGCCTCTGCTGAAATCAAGCGCTTTGCCGTGCCCGAACCACAAAAAGAAAAAAGCGCTTTTAACCCAGATAACCGCCTGGATTGCAAGGTAAACTGCGGCAATTTTCATGTTTTTTTTGCCGAGCAAGTTATGCAGGAATCCGCGCATGCCTCTTAAACAATGGTGCCGGGTGATTAAATAGTTTTTGCCAGCATGGCGGCGGCATTGCCTGTAAGATTAATGATTAAAAAATGTATGCTGCCAACTTTTTCTTGGCTGTTGCCTTATGCCGAGAGTTGAAGCGATTATTTTCAAAAAGAAAGCCGAGAAAAAAATCCTCAGGCTTGTTCTTGACGACGGCGACGATATTCTCGGCTCGATAAAGCAGGGCATGGGCGAGCACGCGATAAAGGAGTGCAGGGTCGAGGATGCAGGCGGCGAAGTGAAGCACGCGGTAATAAACTTCATGGAAGGCAGCAAGTACAAGAAAATGGACCTGCGCAACATCCAGATTCTGAGGGCAAGCGGAAACTTCAAGCTGAACTTCGAAGACCTTTGGGGAACAATGCACATAAGCACCAGCGGGAAAAAGCCGATAACCGGAACGCTTGTCGCCGGCAAAGCCGGGCAGGGCTTCGAGCTGAAGCTCTCCTTCATCAAGGACATTGAAGAGAAGAAGGAATAACCGCTGCTGAAAGCGCCCCGCTGTCCGTTGCAAAAACTATTAATATAGCCTCCGACTTATTGCTTAGCAGAAGCCTTTTTGCTGTTGCAAAAAGCCTCCTTGCAAACCTTTGGGTTTGCGAGGCCTCGGAAAGCAAATGCTTTCCAAGGTGGGAAAAAGTGCTTCGCAAAATCCTTTTTGCCGGTGAAACAGGGATGCGGATAGTAAGCAAGATTCTTTTGCAGCCAAAGCAGCTGCGACCGTCCTACCGTTGCCTGAAGGTGGAGGGAGTATTCAATCCAGCCGCCGTGCGGCTGCCGGGCAAAAAAATACTGCTTATGGGGCGCGTCGCGGAAAGCAGCCTGCCGCTCAACGGCACCCTGCGCTGCCCGGTGATTGCGCACGACAACGGCTATAAGGTAAGGAACGACAGAATAAGCGCAGCGGAAATAAGGCGAAAAGTCGGTAACAGTGTTTACCTGCGCGACGGCACATGCAGGCTTACCACGATCTCGCACTTAAAGAAAATTTTGCTGGACAAGAGCGGCTTTGAAGTCGAGAAAATACCGCAGCAACCCGCTTTCACCGGAACGCCTTCCGAAGGGCAATTCGGCGTTGAAGACCCGCATATAACAAAACTGCGCGGAGAGTTCGCGATGACATATGTGGGCGTTTCGCTGCACGAGGGGATAAGCACTTGCCTTGCGCTGTCCGGCGACCTTTCGCGCTGGCACAGGCAGGGAATAATTTTCAGGGAGCAAAACAAGGACGTTGTGCTCTTTCCGGAAAAAATAAACGGGCGATTCGTCGCATTGCACAGGCCCGAGGGCAACTTCAGGTTTAGCAAGCCCGCAATATGGATTTCCCACTCGCCAGACCTGGTTTACTGGGGCAGGGAGAAAACAATAATATGCCCGCGCGAAAAAAGCTGGGAGAGCGATAGGATCGGCGCTGGAACAGTGCCGATTAAAACAAAAGAGGGCTGGCTTGAGATATACCACGGCGTGCGCAGGATAGGCAACAGGAGAATATACTCAGCGGGGGCAGTGCTTTTGGACAGGAATAACCCTGAGAAAGTTATTGCGCGCTCTCCGCCGCACGACCCATTGCTGCACCCGAGCGCTGAATACGAGAAAAAAGGTTTTGTGGACCATGTTGTTTTCCCAAGCGGGGCTTTGATGGACCTGAACGGAAAAGACCTCCTGCTTTTCTGCGGCGGTGCCGACAAGGTTATCAGCATTAAAAAAATTCCGATAAAAGACATCTTTAACCACATGAACCATTATTAGGTGAGCCTAAATGCTGTTGCTTTTTTCAGCGGTTGTATTTTGCATTGCGCTGGCAGTGCTTGTCCTGAGCAGCAGGGCAGTGATAAGCAGCAGCATCAAGCTGAGCGAGTACTTTGGCATTTCCCAACTGGCGGTCGGTTTTATTCTGATCGCGCTCGTTGTTTCCCTTCCGGACCTAGCTGTTTCTGTGATAGCTGCTTTGTCCAACCAGCCTGAGTTGGGCATCGGCGATGCGATCGGCAGCACTGTCGCGAACATCTGCCTGGTGCTTGGGATAGCGACGCTTGTAAGGAGCATTAAAGTCGAGCGCCGTCATGTACTTGACTGCACTGAGCTGCTTCTTTTGATCGGCGCAGTGCCGGCAATTTTCCTCATTCTGGGCTCTCTCGGCAGGGCTGAAGGCATAGTGCTGCTGTTGCTGTTCGTGATTTACTGCTTTTTCATAGTAAAAGAAAGGTTCTCGCTGCACCTAGCGGACGGAGTATTGCGCAGGGACATTGGAAAAGTGTCTCTTTCGTTCTTCCTTTCGCTAATACTTGTCGTGATAAGCGCGCGCTTTGTGGTATCGAGCGCGAGCGACATCGCACTTGTCTTCGGCCTCGGCCCTGCTGTCCTCGGCCTCACGCTAATCTCTTTCGGCACGACTCTGCCGGAACTCGCAATTGACTTCACTGCCATAAGGAGGGGGCAGACAGCGCTTGCGATCGGCGACATCCTTGGCAGCAGCGTTGTAAACCTCACGCTAGTCCTGGGAAGCGTTCTGGTGATAAACCCAATAAGGGCGAGCGTTTCTGTTTTCACTATCGCAATCTGCTTCGTGATGATCGCGAACACATTCCTTTTCTACTCGCTCGTGAAGCACGAGGGCATCGGAAAGAACCACGGCATTGTTTTCATAATACTGTACATCCTTTTCCTGATGGCTTCCTTCGGCTCGAAAGCGCTTGGGTAAAGAACAAGCCCATAAAAAAAGTGTCTCAGGCGCGCAGAAGAAAAGTTGGCTCAGGGTTGAGTTATCTCCACACAATATTCAGCCGGTGTTAACCTCATCATCGCCATAGAATCTGATGGTAATACACTAATAAATTCTTATTTGTGGAACCTCTTTAAACCGCTGCTTGAAAACCTCACTTCTTGCAGGTTTTTATGAGCCTCAAGATGATTGTTTCGTAGGTTTCGCCCTTTTTTCCAAGCTCTTTCAGCTTGTCCCTCGTTGCAGGGTTCAATTGGATTGTAGTTACTCCAGTTCTGTACGGCATATTGTTTTGTATAATGGCTGTAGGTATTAATATAGTTTTCGTTTTGGCGCGTGCAGAATTAGCTATCGGTATACTGCTAAATTGTACTCTTTTTTCGGCTCAAGCTTGTTCACGTAAATGTTCAACTGCCGTATTACTTGCCTTGCTTCTTCCGCTTCATTCACTTGGGCCTTGTTTTTTTGGTCGAAAAGTTTTGTCTGCTGGCCGCCGAATTTTATCAGGTATTCCTTTTCGTCTGTGATGGTTGTTTCTTCGTTGAGGATTTTGTCGAATTGTTCCGGCAGCTTCTCCAGCAAGGCAATCTTCCTGTTAACAAGGTTCTCGTAAACCTTCGGCGGGTCCTTCACATGATAATTGGCGGGATTCGTATTGGTGTATAGAACGATTTTTTCTCTCATCAAATCCTTTAGAATGGAGTAAACCTTGTTATGCGAAATGCCAGTCTCTTCGCCCAATTGCCTGGCGGTCTTTACCTCACCCGACAGTAGCGCAGCATACACTTTTGCATGAGTAATGCCAAAGCCCGGCACCACATCACCAAACAATTCCTTCACCTTCAGAATTCTTTCATCCACACTAGTAACTCCCTTAAATAAAACCCCTTTCAGGGCATTAATATTCCTTTGGTTGACTTTTGTTCAACCAACTAGTTGATTGCTCGGTCTGTTGTGCGATTTTCTTCAAAACTTTCGTTTTGATTTTCTCCTTACAAGTAGGCTTGTTGTTCCACTTTGTTTACTATTGCGTTCTCTTACTAATATTACGCTGAAAGTTGCTTAAATACTTTCTTTTAAATTAAATTTTTATTTTAACAATTTTTTTAGACAATTAAAAAAATTAAATAATCAGGATACTAACTGGGAATAAGAAAAAGGAACTCTTCCGACAAACTAGATTGCTTACTTGGATACTCCGCTAGATTAGTAAATACTTAAGTTGCGGGGGATCGTCTAAAATTTAGGGGTGAAAGAGCTGAAAGAGCGTAACTCACGAGTCGTTTAACTCTTTTCCCATCTCTACGGTGTAAAATCCTGCTTTTTGATTAAATTTTATTGCGACTTGGCTGTAGCCGTGTTTTTTGTAGAAGTCTTGCGCGCTGTAGGCGGAGTATGTAAATGTTTTTTGATACCCTTTTTTCTTGGCCTGGTTTTCAATAAAAGACAATAGTTGGGCTCCAATCCCTTGCAAACGTTTTTCTCTGGCGACGTAAAGGCACCGTATCTCATTTTTGTCTAATCCAACGAGCCCTTGAATTTTATGGTTTTCTTCGAAGACAAAAATTTCAAATTTTTTTGACTTACCCAAATAACTGTTTGAAAATTCATTTTTTTTCAACCACTTTTTTGATCTGTTTGAAAGCAGTTCGTCGTCAACTACACCTTGGACAGCTATTTCACTGACCCTTACTGAGTCTTGTGGTTTGAATCTTCTGATGCACATTAATTGATTTTTAGGTTATTTGATTAGAAAAAGGTTGCGGTTATCGGGTGTAAAATGTTAAATGTGCGCGGGCGTTCCTTTTTCAGCGATTCGTTTCTCATACCCTTTTAGCGATTTGTCTAAAGCTTTTTCCAAATCGATGTTGAAGTTGTTTGCAAGGCAGAGTAAAGAAAAAAGCAAATCCCCTATTTCCATTTCAATGCTTTCATTTGCTAGAAAATTTTTTTCTTTTCCGTATTTCGTCATTTTCAGTATCTCTTTTGCCACTTCACCTGCTTCTGAAATTAAGTCAAGGCACCTGAATTCAGGGGTTGTTTTTATTTTGTGTTTTTCTTCAAAATTTTTGATTCTTTCCTGAATCTGCATTAGACCACCTAGCACCGTTTTTGGTTAGATTTGTTT
Organism: Candidatus Iainarchaeum sp.; assembly: GCA_026396975.1. Taxonomy (GTDB): domain Archaea; phylum Iainarchaeota; class Iainarchaeia; order Iainarchaeales; genus JAPLVT01. The sequence continues at coordinate 13 of JAPLVT010000105.1, read as the reverse complement.
TTAATGTTATTTT
>JAPLVT010000155.1 GCA_026396975.1 Candidatus Iainarchaeum sp. | reverse complement strand
TGAGAACGTGGGCATACTGCTTGTCGAAAACAACAGGGCAAAAGCGTACCTGCAGATGCTTGCAAGCAGCGGGCTGCTGCCTTCGCATGCCATCCTGATTTCAAGCAGCAGGCTGGGGGCGCTGATGCCAGACAGGGTGTACGCATTTTTTGCAAACCTCTACAGCCACGCCTTCAAAAACTGGCGCCTGAAACAAGCGCAGGCGTTTAACGCAAACGAGCCGCTTGTCTGCACGCTTGCCAAGAACCGCATCCCATACGTTAGGGTTGCTGCAAGCAACTGCAATGACAAAAAGGTTATTGAACTGCTCAAAAAACTCGAGGGAGAGTATGCCATTTACTGCGGCGGAGGCATTCTCAAAGAAGAGGTCCTAAGCCTTGGAAAAAAGTTCATCCATGTGCATCCGGGCAGGCTGCCCCAGTACAAAGGAAGCACGTGCTTTTACTACAGCATTATCAAAGAAGGGAAATGCAGCGCAACCGCATTCTTCATGACACCCGCTATAGACGCCGGTGACATCATACTGCAGAAAGATTTCCCCATGCCAAAAAACATTGATATCGACAACGTCTATGACCCGTTAATCAGGGCGCACACACTGGTGGAAACAATGAAAAAATATTCGAAAACAAAAAAGCTGGAGGCAAGAAAGCAGCACGGCAACGGCGAAACTTACTTCGTAATCCACCCTGTCCTGAAGCACATCGCGGTTCTGAAAGCGCGGTCCAGCAAAGAAAGCAAAGAGTTCTAACCAGCGCGAAATCCGGCCTATTGCGCAAACGAGTTTAAAAAAGTTAATAAACAAATAGCGCCAATAATTATGTTCCAGTGAAAAGAGGGTAAAAGATGGCTGCCGCAGGGAAGGGGTTGGGCTACGGCAGCGTAAGCGCTTACTATGACAATTTAAGCAAAACCTATGACGCGGAGCACAAGACTGACTGCTTTAAGGCCATAATTGAATTCGAGTTTGATGCAATAAAACAGTACTGCAGGGGGCAGGGTCTTGGAGGTTGGCTGCGGCAGCGCCGAGACGCGTGAAATAATTAAACAAATGTTGAATTGGTGAATACCAACAAAGTGATTGTAACTCTAGCAGGTGGAAACTTGCCTAAAATGCCAAATGTAGTTTTTGTCCTAGTTGACTGCGCTAATCTCGACGCATTTCTGGGAAAAACCAATGCGAAAACACCTTTCCTAGACCGGCTGAGAAAAGAAAGCACTGTCTTCACCCAAGCGGTAAGTGTTTCTTCCATGACTAATGCATGCGCAGCGAGCGTTTTAACCGGGACCCATAGGTTTAAGCACAATGTTGCAACAGGCGGTGAAGAAGCCCTCAGCAGGGATGTAAAAACCCTTGCAGAGGCCTTCAAAGAGAAAAGCTATTGGACAGTTGCAGAGGCCACAGGGTCGCTTTTGAAGGAAGTTGGCTTTGACAGGGGGTTTGACGATTATAACTTTAGAGACTGTTCAAAAACAATTTACTCGGCGTGGGGAGAAGGTTTTTTCAAAAAGCTTGCGCTGTTGAAGAAAGGTCCGCCCTTTTTCCTTTTGCTGCATCTCATGGAATTACATCGGCCGAGGTATATGACAAAGGAGTTCAACAAAGCAAAGTATGGGAAAACCGCGTACGAGAAAAGCTTAAGCTGCTTGGACCGCTACCTTGAGAAAATCTTTATGGTTCTTGATCTAACCGGAGAAACGCTCTTTGTGTTAACCGCGGATCATGGCGAAAAGGTCCCGCAAAACAAGGTGGAGGAATACCTAAACCAGTTGTTCATAGCCTCTTATGCAATACTCAGAAAGCTCAAGTTCTCCAAAAAATACTTTAGCGGGGAAAGCCACGGTACTGATTTGGGCGAGACAGTGATTCGAGTGCCGCTTCTCTTCCAAGGGAAAATGTTCCCCAAAGGCAAGGTCATCGGGCCGCAAGTCGCGCAGGTTGACATCCCGCTTACAATAGCTGATGCAGTCAACATTTCGCTTGGAAAAGAGACAGACGGCCAAAGTCTGATGCCGCTTGTTCGCGGGGAACCATTAAATGAGCGTGCTGCGTTTATCGAAGAAAGAGGAATAAAGCTCCAGAGGAGCGAATGGATTGAAGGCGTCAGAACCAGCAAATGGAAATTCGTCCAAGGCATTTTCAACCAACAACTGCCCGAACTGCTTTTTGATCTGGAAAAAGACCCGCTTGAGAAGAACAACTTGGCCAAAGAAAGGCCGGAAAAGGAAAAAGAAATGAAAGCGATGCTGTCTGCCTTAAAAAGAAACGCGCAAGGCAGAACGACGCCAACGAAGACGCTCAGCCAAGAGCAAAAGGCAAGAGTCGAAGAAGAACTCAGGCGAATCGGCTACCTTTGACCCGCTGAATTAACCAGCATAGCGACGATAGGATAATTTTCCTTTGAACCCCTTTAAATGCCCATCTTTTGATTAACGTACCATGCAATCGCTGCCTTTGTTTAAATAACTTTTCAGATTAACAATACTAAAATGCCGCCTGATTTTCGCAATAAGACCATAGCGGACAAAATATTCATTGTGATAATAATCGCGGCTGTAGCCGTAAGGCTTTTCGCAATAGCATTCATGCCCGAACTCCAGCTGACCGACACTGTTTACCACCTCCAGCTGACAAAGTTTGTCGCAACGCACCACTCGCTTCCGGTTCCAGGCGAAGCCCCCCAATACTTCGGCGATGTGCCCGTGCCAGTGCCATTGTACTATTTTGCCACAGCCCTGCCGTTTGCGCTGCTTCCGATACCATTCAACCTTGCAGTAGTCAAAATATTCCCGCTGCTGTTTTCCGCGCTACAGCTGCTGCTGGCTTTCCTGCTGCTGCGCAGGCTTTTCCCAAAACACTGGCTTGCCGGCCTTGCTTTCGTTGCGGTCCACCCAATGCTAATAATTTATGGCAGCGTTAACTACACGGAAACGCTCGCGTCGGTTTGCGTTCTGCTTTGCTTCTTTGTCTACTGGCGTTTCATGCAAACAGGAAAAAACCGCTTCATTATCATAATGCCGTTCGTTCTTGCGGCAACAGCGCTTTCAAAGCTCAGTGCCACGATTGTCGTGCCGGCTTTCTTTGCCATGTTCCTTGCAGGGATAATAAAATGGCAAGACCCCGCCCAAAAAATAGAAGCAAAAAAAACAAAATCAAGCCCAAGCAACAGAAACAATTTTTTTGGGAAAAAAGCAAAAATCGCATTTTTCGTGTTCGCATCGCTGCTGCTTTGCTCCGTATGGTTTATCGCAGACTACCTGCACACTGGCACTATTTTCAGCAGCAACGAGGTGGACATCGCCAGCCTCTTGGCAGC
>JAPLVT010000111.1 GCA_026396975.1 Candidatus Iainarchaeum sp. | reverse complement strand
TGTTCTTTCGAGGCCGGAATGACGCAGATGGGCGGGCACGCGATTTTCCTCGATTGGAGAACAACTCACCTGCACAGCGCGACACTTGTGGATGAAGTGAAATGTATTGAGAGATACGCGGACATAATAATGGCGCGTGTTTTCGGTCACAGCGACGTGGAGGCAATCGCTGCCGCGTGCTCAGTGCCTGTCATCAACGGGCTTTGCAACGAGTGGCACCCATGTCAGATTCTGGGCGACCTTCTCACAATCAAGGAGAAGAAGGGAAAGCTCGCGGGGCTAAAGCTGGCTTTTGTGGGTGACGGCTGCAACACCTGCAACACGCTCATTGTGGGCGGCGCGATGGTTGGAATGCAAGTGAGCGTTGCTACTCCCGCGAAATACAAGCCTTCGGCTGAAGCCGCGGCGATTGGAAAAAAAGCCGGCACTTACTCCTGGGCTGAATCTCCGCAGGAAGCGGTTAAGGGCGCGGACATTGTTTACACTGACACCTGGGTCAGCATGGGCTTTGAGGGCGATGCGAGCGAGAGAGAAAGGATTTTCCCGCCGTACCAGGTCAACGCGGCGCTGATGAAGCACGCGAAGCCCGACGCGGTTTTCATGCATTGCATGCCTGTGCACAGGGGTGTTGAGGTTGCTGACGAGGTGCTGGACGGAAAGCAGAGCGTTGTTTTCGACCAGGCGGAAAACAGGCTGCACATCCAGAAGGCGATAGTGCTGAAATTGCTGAACAAAGGCTAGCTTGAAAACAGTCAAAATGCGATTATTTTAAAATATTTGGATAAAATAAAATTGTAACTTACTGAGGTTGAAGGTGGTGTTTTGATGGGAAAAAAGGTTGTTTTGGCGTACAGCGGCGGGCTTGACACTTCCGTGATAGTGAAGTGGCTTGCCGACAAGGGCTATGATGTGGTAGCCGTCACTGTTGATGTGGGCCAGAAAGAAGACTTAAATTTGGAGAAAAAGGCTCTTGCGAGCGGCGCGAAGAAGTTTGTCCTAAAGGACATCAAAAAGGATTTTGTCGAAAAAGGCGTTTTCCAGTGCATCAAAGCCGATGCGAAATACGAGGGGCGCTATCTAATGGGCACCTCAATCGCGCGGCCGTTCATAATGAAGGCGCTTGTAGAGGTTGCCGAGAAAGAGGGAACAAACCTTATTGCCCACGGCGCGACAGGAAAGGGAAACGACCAGTGCAGGTTCGAGCTGACTGCTTACGCGCTAATGCCCGACGCGCAGATAATTGCCCCCTGGAGGGACGAGAGTTTCAGGGCGCTTATTCCAGGCAGGAAAGAGGCGATTGAGTACGCAAAAAAGCACGGCATTCTGGTCAGCGCGACAGTTGAAAAGCCTTACAGCACTGACGAGAACATTGCCCACAAAAGCAATGAAGCAGGGGTGCTTGAGGACCCGTGGAAGGAAAGCGAGGACTACATGTACAAGCTGCTTGTTCCAGCGGAAAAAGCCCCGGACAAGCCTGAGTTCATCACAATTGGGTTTGAGGACGGAATGCCCGTGAGCATCAACAGCAAAAAGCACTCGAGCGTCGAACTGCTTGACAAGCTCAATGAAATTGGCGGAAAGCATGGAGTTGGATTGCTTGACATGGTCGAGAACCGCTTCGTTGGAATGAAATCCCGCGGGGTTTACGAGGCGCCCGGAGCAACAATCCTCTATGCCGCGCACAGGGACTTGGAAGGGCTTACAATGGACAGAGACCTGATGCACTTGCGCGACATGCTCGCGCCACGATACGCGGAGCTAGTCTATTACGGCTACTGGTGCGGCAGGGAGTTCCAGGCGCTGAACGCGCTTGTCGACGCCTCGCAGAAGGGCGTTACCGGCGAAGTAAAGGTAAAGCTCTACAAGGGAAGCTGCATGCCTGTGGCGAGAAAAAGCCCGTACAGCCTGTACGACGAGAGCATTGCAACAATGGAACGCGGCGGTTCATACAACCAGAACGATGCAACGGGATTCCTGCGCATACAGGGGCTGCCGGCGAGAGTGCAGAGCAAGGTCAACAAAAAGCTCGGGATAAAATTCTTCTGAGCATTGTTTTGGAAGATTTATTTTTTTCTTCCTTTTTTTGTTGTTCATTTGGCAAAGGGAATTATTTTATTTGCCCTTTTCCATTAATTCAATTCAAAGTGGTTTTTATGAAGGTCTGGCAAAAAGGGAACTTGAGATTGGACAAGCGGATTGAAGCCTTCACTGTCGGCAGCGACCCGCAGCTCGACCAGCGGCTGGTAAAGCAGGATTGCCTTGCCTCGGTTGCCCACGCGAAAATGCTTTCAACAGTTGGAATACTTACGCCCCCTGAATTCAAGAAGCTGCGGAAAGAGCTGCTTCAAATAATAAAGCTGAATGAAAAAGGAAAATTTGTTATCGCGGTTGCCGACGAGGACGTGCACAGCAAGGTCGAGAACACGCTTACCGCAAAGCTCGGTGCCCTCGGCAAAAAGCTGCACACGGGGAGAAGCAGGAACGACCAAGTGCTCGTCGACCTGCGGTTGTACACGAAAGAGCAATTGCTTGCCACGGAAGAAGCAGTGCTAGAACTTTGCGGTGCGCTGGTTGCTCTCGCGAAAAAAAACGAGTTCGCGCCCATGCCGGGCTACACGCACATGCAGCGCGCCATGCCATCTTCCGTTGGGTTATGGGCGGGCGCTTTCGCGGAAGCGCTGCTCGACGATTTGCAGTTGCTGAAAGCGGCTTATGCGCTCAGCGACCAGTGCCCACTGGGGAGCGCAGCGGGCTACGGTGCTAGCATAAAATTGAATAGGGCTCTTGCCGCAAAGCTGCTTGGCTTCAAGAAAGTCCAGAACAACAATTTGTACGTGCAGAACAGCAGGGGAAAAATCGAGGCCGCAGTTCTGTTTGCTCTCTGCGAAGCAATGCTCTCGCTCAACAAGCTTGCGACAGACATGATGCTTTTCAGCACAAAAGAATTCGGCTTTGTTTCGCTGCCACAGGAATTCTGTACAGGGAGCAGCATTATGCCGCAGAAGCAAAATCCCGATGTGCTCGAGCTGGTTAGGGGAAAGAGCAGTGCGATGCTTTCGCACCTGAACCAAACAATCGGCATTATCAGCAACCTTCCAAGCGGCTACAACCG
>JAPLVT010000150.1 GCA_026396975.1 Candidatus Iainarchaeum sp. | reverse complement strand
AATCAAGATAAACAACAGCCTGGAGCAGCCGGTAATAAGCACGAACATTGCGAGCAGCACGCCTGTTTTCAACGGCTGGGTTGACGCGGGCTACGGGCAGGAGTTCAGGCGCCTGAACCTTGACAGCAGGGGGATACTGCTAGAGATACAGGCGGGCAGCGATGCGGCAAAGATAAACCTCACCCCATCGTATGCAACACCGGTAATAATGAGGGTTGACTACAACAAGGGAGCAGGGGCTTACGGCTTCTATTCGATAGAGGTTGACAACAGCCCGCAGACGGCTTTTACCAAGATGATTCCATGGAGCGGCATTGGAGTTGCCTGCAGGGACTTCATGGACCAGCCTGTCACCGAAGCATGGCAAAACAGTTGGGATATGCACGGCGGCATAACAGGAAACCTGCGCTGCGCTCTTGGGACTGACGTTACAGATTACGGCGTAGAATGGTGCAACCCTACAAGAAAGGGAAGCGTTTTCCTGGAGAGCGTTGTTTTCACTCCGCAGGGAAGCAGCAGCATAATGAAGAGGACAGCTTACAGCGATGAGATGACACTGCTCGGAGCCGGAAATTCCGGCAGCCAGCTGGCTTTGAACGGAGTGCCGGGCATGGAATACAATAGCTATGGCACCAGCGGCATCGACAGCATCGAGGACGTGCTTGACTTGGTCAGGGAGAACAAGGTTTGCCTGGTAGGGCAAGGAAACAGGATCAGCAACAAGTTCTTCTGGAACCCGAAGGAGATACTGCAAGTGTTGGCAAAGCAGCGCACCGACGCGATGAACAAGTGCATCGGGCAGATGAGTTGAAGCGCAAGCAGTTATACACATAGTGCACTTAGCCGGCAATCAAGCAGCCGGTTTTCCATAACCAGGAGCACAGGGAAAAAGGTTGTTTGGCGGCTGGCGGCAGAAAGGAGTTTGGTTTTTCGGCATGGGCTTGAAGGAAATTTATCTGGGTCTTGAAGACAAGTGGTATGCGCTGCTTGACAAAATAGACGAGGTTGTGCCTGTATACAAGCTGGTTGACCCGATTGACAAGGTTGCCCCTTCATTCATTCTTTTTTTAATCGCAATAGCCGCACTGGCCGTGTTTTTTGTTGTACTGCCGCTGCTTCCTGCGCTGCAGGGCGGCGCGCTGGTAACGCTGGCTGTGGAGGACGAGGAAGGGAACCTTTTGCAGGGCGTCGGCGTTGATTACACTGTCGGGGAGAATGTAAATACCTTGCAGACCGACAAGGACGGGAAGATCAGTTTCAATGCGCCGTTCAATTCCGGCGTGGAAGTGAGGATTGCCGACACAACAATCGGTGGTGTTGAATATGATGGGAAGACAGGCAGTTTCAGCGTTGAAAGCGAGGCAACCGTAAGCAAAAAAATCATTCTTTCCAAAAAAGCCCCGCCTTTTGTCGAGCACACTGTCCTGTTCCAGAACGCTGCTGGCGAAAGGGTTACGGGCAAGAGCATAAAGGTAAGGCTGAGCTGCCAGAACCCGCTTGTTACACCCTCCCCGCTTGAGGTTACCGACGACGACCAGGACGGAAGCATTGTTGTAAGGGAGCCGGCGGACTGCGGGATTTTCCAGGCGACCATAATTGCTCCGGACGAGTTCAAGCAGCGCAGCTATATCCTTAACCAGACGGCACAGGCAATAAGGCTGGAGGGAATGGAGGCGGCAGCCAAGGGCTCGCTGCGGGTAAAAGT
>JAPLVT010000167.1 GCA_026396975.1 Candidatus Iainarchaeum sp. | reverse complement strand
ATGAGTTCGCTTGTTTTGCACCCCAAGTAATCAGCGATGGAGTCTTTTGTCGGGAAAATGTTTCCCGCAACCTGGAAACCGCTTTCTTTTATTTTCTCGAAAAGAACTGGTTTTGGCTCAGCAGCTTTTAGTATGCCCGAAGCCTCAAGTTTTTTTGAGGCCGGGTTTTTTATTTTCTGCAGCGCGCCTTTTTTTTCGAGTTTTTGCAGGTATTCCCTGAATCCCATTTTATTCCCACCTTTTGAATTTTTTGTTCGGAATCCCAAATAAATCTAACGCTTTTCCTGAAATGAAGTCAAACAAGTCCTGCATTTTCTTGGGCTTGTGGTAGAAGCCCGGCGAGAGCGGCATTACTATTCCGCCGTATTGGGCTATTTTCGCAAGGTTTTCAAGGCACGGGCCGCTAAGCGGGGTTTCCCTGATGCAAACAATTAGCGGCTTTCTTGTTTTCAGCATGTTGTCCGCAGCGCGCGAGATTAGGTTGCTCGAATCAGCGTGCGCTATCTCGGAAACTGTTTTTACTGTTGCCGGGCACACTATCATTCCGTCGACAATGAAAGAGCTGCTGCTGATTGCAGCCGCCATGCCCCTGTAATCATAAACCTTGCTTGCGAGCTTTTTCACTCCTGCAACCTTGTACTCGGTCTCTTCTTCAATCAATTTTTCCGCCCACTCACTGAGTATGAGGTGTGCTTCAACCTTCGCTTCCTTTAGCGCCTTTAGCAGTTCAATACCGTAAACAACGCCTGAGGCGCCGCAGATTGCAATAATGAGTTTCATTCAAGCACCTATCATTGTTTTGAATGTCCTGTATCCTTTTTCCTGCAGCGCTTGGAACACTTTCCCCTGGGTTTGCTTGTCTTCGCAAAGCGCTATCATGCAGCCACCGCCGCCAGCGCCGGTAAGCTTCGCCCCGAGCGCGCCCTTTTCCATGCACAGGCTGCACATGCTTTCAAGTTCCTGCGTGCTCACGCCGATTTTTTCCAGCAGCAGCTGGTCCTGCTTCATCAATTCCCCTATTCCTTTTAGGTCTCCCCTTTCCAGTGCGTCCTTTGCTTTCGGCACAAGCGCCTTGTATTCTGAAAATATTTTTGCGAATTCCTCTTCGTTTTTCTCCTTTCTCACCCTTACGGCAGCTACCAGCTCCTTCGTGTTGCCCATTTTTCCTGTGCTCGCTATCACGAGCGGCAGCGGCCTGCCGAGCCGCATTTTCTCGATCTTGTTTTTTCCTCCCTGCATGTTCTTCTCGAACCATATTATGCCGCCGAAGGTCGCGCAGCTGTTGTCTATGCCGCTCGGAGTGCCGTGGCTTACCTTTTCGACTTTGTAGGCAAGCTCGTTCACCTGCTCGTCGTTGAGGCTCAGCTTGTAAAACTTGCTCAGCGCTCTGATGACCGCGACAGAAAGCGCAGCGCTATAGCCCATGCCGACGCCGGGCAGCATTGTGGCTTCTATCCTTATCTTTATGTCATTTACACCCAATTTTTCAAAAACAGGTTTGAACATCTGGCATTTCACGTGGCCTGGCTGCTTTGCGCAGTCAACTGTCTCGTTGAAAACCTTGTCGTCAAAAACAACGCCATTTCCTTTCCCAATCATTGCCTTTACAAGCAAGCCCAGCCCGGCAGCTACCCCGGGCAGGCCGTACACCACAAAATGCTCGCCGAAAAGAATGGTTTTCGCATAACCTTTTCCTTGTGCTATATATTATTCCTCCATTAAAATCCGTTAACCCTCATTTTCTCGCAATTATTATGTATTGGTTGTTTCCTTGCGTTATCTTGCCTGGTTCGTACAACGGGAAGAAAACGCTTTGCACCCGCATTCCAGCCCTCTGCATGTCTCCGGCAATCTGCTCTGTTGTCCTGTAGCCCCTGTTCCTTCTTCCCTGCCCTGCTATTTTTTGCCAGTCCTGCTCGAACAGCCCCCGGTTTGCTTCAGCCCATTTTATGAAATCAAAGCTGTTGCTTGCTCCAACGTCCCTTTGCAACCTCGAAAGCGCCTCCTGCAGCCTCGCCTCGTCTTTTATGTATGACCTTAGCCAGTACTCGGAAAAAGAAAGCAAGTTTTCCCTTCCCGTGGGAGCGTTCCCTTCTGTAGCGAACATTTTCCTTTCCAATTGTTCGCGCGGCAACGCTCTCGCGGTTGTTTCTATTCCCGCCCAGTCCCATATTACTGCTGCCCCGCCCGGCTTCAAAAGCGCTTTTGTCCCTCTCAGGATGCCGTTTATTTTCGGGAAGTTGTTGAATGTCGCGCCGCTGACAAATAGGTCCACTTGCCCGATTAGCGAAAGCAGGTTTTTCCTGAAGTTGTATCCCGGGAATTTTTTCAAAAAAGGCTGCCTCGGCATTGTCCGCAGCGTTGAGCAAACATGGTTGAAGCCCACAGGGAAAATAATCACATTCCCCGGCTTTACGCCCATTGCAGCAAGCTGCCTTCTAACGCTTTTTAGCGCAGTCGGCACAACGTCCGAGATTACTATTTTCGCGTTCGCCCTCTGCGCGGGATGAATGTTTTCGACGACTTGCAGTATTGTAGAACCCGCGCCAGTGCCAATGTCAAAAATTGTCGGCGCCCGAACGTTTGCAAGCATGCTCCCTGCAACTTTGCCCATCCTTTCATTCATAATTTCGCTGTAGCCCCCTGTCCTGGCGTCAATTGTCTTGATTCCGGCGGCAATCGCTTTTCTCGCGCCCCACAATTCAGAAGTGCACTTGAATCCCCTCTGGGTCAGTGCTCTTTCAATTTGCGAGTCCAGCGAAGCGCCGAGGCGCGGATATCTTTCAACAATCTGCCGTATGCGTTGGTTTTGCAGAAGAACCTGCCTTATTCGCGCCCTTTCCACAAAAGCGGCCCTTGATTCTGCAGGCAGTGCTGAAAAATCATGCGCAACAGACTGCATTGCCGACCTCTCGGCGTGTGTGGGGTGCAGAACGCTTAGAATTTGCCTGTTTGTAGCCGCGGTTGTCGGCCTGCTCCTGCTTATTCCCATCTCCCGGTAGACCTGTCGCTGCAGCTGCCGCCTGATGTTTCTCGTTCCCATGCTTTGCGGGTGAATTCGCACTCTAACCGGTTTTTTGGGCATCAGCATCAATAAGAAATTACTCTACAACCTTGAATTTATACCCGTACGCAATCGGCCCTTCCGGGTCTATGTCGCTTATTTTTCTGAATACCTTTTGGACTTTTGCGCCGATTTTTACCTTTTCGTGCGCGCTGTCCACTATTTGTGAGAGCACTTTCGCGCCGTTGTTAAGCTTTATTATTGCGATGAAGTAGGGCGTTTCAAGCTCAAAGCCGTATGGTGCGCTGAACATTTCCGTGAAGGTGATTATTTCGCCTTCTTTGCTCATTCCCTCGTCGACAAGCTTTCCTTTTCTCCTGCAGTTCGGGCACATTTTGCGCGCGGGGAAGAATGCTGTTCCGCAGTTAGTGCACTTGTTTCCCATCAGCAGATAGCGTTCCGGGAACTTTCTCCACATTAATGGAAGCGAGTTGTTTGTCATTCAACCACCTCGTAAACAAACTCTTTTTGTTCTAGAGTTCTATACAGTAACCCTTCCTTTGTTAATTTTGCCAAGATTTCCCGTATGCGCCGCTGGTTCCTTTTGCAGGCGGCAGCGATGCTTTTGGCGGTTGCCCTAATATTTTTTTGCTTCAGCTCTTTTATCGCGTTGAGGTAGTGTTCCCTTGCTTTGTGTCGGGGGTAAAATTCTAATCCGTCAACGTATCTATCCAAAACCGCTTTGAGGGTTTTTTGTTTTCTTTCGAGCCCAAAACCCACTTTTTCGTAGAATTTTTGCAAGTTTTCTTTTCCCCTAATCCTGATTTCCCAGTTTGTTGTTATTTCCGTGCTTTTAATGTTCTTGCCGTGCGTGCAGATGGCTGATTCTATTCCAAACTCCAACAGGATCTTCCTTATATCCAAAAGAATTTTTGGCTGTTCGACAATTTCTTCTTTTGGCGTTATTTTTGGGGCTATAAAGCTAACGCACCTGTTGTTATGGTGGTTCACTACCGTGCCATCGTCGTCGAACAAGCGCTGCAGAAGGGCAATCTTTACTTTCTTGTCTCTTGAATTGAGCAACATTTCTGGAACGCCAACTTTGTGCTGGTAGTTTTTGTTCCCGTCCTGCAAGCCAATGATTTTCAGAATAACCCCGATTATCTTTGGGAAAATAACGCAAGGCGTCCCACTTATTGATCGGTGGCGAGCAAAGTTCACTTCGCCAAAAGAATCCTTTACCGCGCCAGTAAAGCTTTCAATTTGTTCTTTTTCTTGGTTGAAATACCAAACCCTGCATTTCTTTTTCTCTATGCCGCCGTCTCCAAGAACCCCGCCAACAGCCAACGCAAATTTTGGTGTAATCCTAAATGGCAGTTTCGGGTTTTTTATGCTCTCTTTTGATTTAATTGTCTTTAGCTCAACGACATTGTGCTGGGCATCCTTTCTGCTTATGTTTGTTAGCAAACAAATTCTTTCCAAAAATGAAAGCGGCATGCCACTCCTTTCAATGAAGTATCGCCTGGCGGCTTCGCCTCTGCTTAAACCTGTTGCCTTTGCAACGCCAGAAAAAGAGCCGTATTTGGCAAGCAATTTTGAGAAAATTTCCTCCCTGAACTCTTTCCTTATCTTCACCCGCACTTGGTTACGCGGCAAATCGAATAAGTTAATCTCGTTAGGCATACCGCGCTCAGTTATTAAAGTGGCTTTGATAGCATTAATCACTTTCGAAAGAGTGGGCTTCCGCTGTTCGTCTCGCATATTTTATTCACCGTTGCAATCTGCGGAGAATGTGCACTACCGCTGTTGCCCCGCTGCCGCCGACATTGTGTGCCAGACCGGTTTCAGCGCCAGTTACTTGGCGTTTTCCGCATTTTCCAAGCAATTGTTCCGCTATTTCCACAACCTGTTTTACCCCTGTTGCGCCCACGGGGTGTCCGCATTTCAATCCGCCTGAAGGGTTCACTGATATTTCACTGTTCAGGGCGGTCCTGCCCTGCTCAACAGCCTTTCCGCCCTCGCCTTTTTTGAAAAAGCCCAAATCCTCTATTGCAAGTATGCTTGCTATCGAAAAGCAATCGTGCAACTCCACTACGTCGATGTCTTGTACTGTTACGCCCGCTTGTGTGTAAGCCTCTTTTGCAGCAACCTTTGTGGCAAGTATTTCCGTAAGGCTCTTTCTTCCTGTAAGCGCAAGGCTATCCGATGCCTGTGCGCTTCCTATTATTTCAATCGCGTTGTCAAATCCCATTTTCTTTGCTTT